>CAYXST010000001.1:0-23059 GCA_964467815.1 uncultured Candidatus Saccharibacteria bacterium
TGGCTCCGTCCCGCACGTGGCTCCGTCCCGCTCGTTGAGAAAAGTCCGAATTTATTCCTCTGGTATGACTTTGCTTGGCTACTTTTTTTCAATATATTTGATTATTTCTTCAGCCGCGTTGATTCCGGTTACTTGGCTAAAGCGTTTGAATTGGGGCGAGCGATTGATTTCTAAAATTCTTAACTGGCCTTGGGGGTCGGGCATAATATCCAGACCGGCCAACTCGATTTCTAAGGCATGGGCCGTTTTGAGAGAAATATTTTTTAAATCAGCCGGTAAGCCGGTTTTTTTTGACCTTTGGCTCAAAGGAATCCGGGGCCGGTTTTGGCAATGAAGCGATAATCTCTTCATAGCCCCTAAAACTTTGTTGCCCAAGACCAGGGTGCGGTAATAATATTTAGCCGGATACCATTCCTGGATTAAATAAAGGCCGAATCGTTCTTTCTTTTTGAAAAAATTAAATAATTCTTCTTGGGAATCAAAACGGAAATTGTCCCGGCCGCGCATTTCTTTAATGTGTTTAACAATAAAAGGCGGTTTGATTTTCCGGACTGCTTCCTTGAGGTTAATTGGGCTGAGAACAAAAAAAGTCGTCGGTTGGGGAATTTGTTTGGCCCAAAGCCGGCTGTGCGTAAAGAATTTATGGTTTTCGTATTTGCCCTGAGCCAAAACCTGGTCAAGAACGATTCTTTGGTGACCGGCGAGATATTGGGCAACAATTTTGGCTTCAATAATGTGCCGGTTGATAGCTCGAAACAAAACCGCTTCAAAATCTTTAACATCCCGGCCGTCCGGCAGAGTGATTGATAAATTCCCTTGGCCGCTGAAAGTCATTTTTGACAAAGAAAATATTTCAACCGAATGGCTTCTTTTTTCAGCCTCTTTTTTTAATAATTGACTCTCTTCTGATTTTAAAGAGCCGACAATGAGCGTCTTCATAATTTAAAGATATATTTTAATATTTCCCTAGCGACATTGGCCGGCTCTCCTTTGTCAGGGCAGTGATGGATATAGATGTCCGGCCGGCCGTTAATTTCGATGAATCTTATTTCTTGCCCTTTTGGCGATTCGGAAATATTTTCAGCCATAATGTCCAGACCGGCTAATTCCAGGCCGACTGTTTTAACCGCTTTCAGGCACATTTTTTTTATTTCCGGATGCAACTTATCTGGAGAAATGTTTTGTATTTGCCCCCCTTGGCTGATTTTTGAATATTCTTTTAAAAACAGCTTTTGTCCGGCCGGTAAAACGGAGTCAAGGGAAAATCCCTGGCTTTTTATCAAGTCTTTCATTCCTTGGTCAGGGGTGATTGTACAATTTGTTTTTCTTTCCAGTTCTTCAATCAGTCCTTTTGCAGTTGTCTGCCCATTGCCGATTAAACAAGGAGGAACAAGCTGGGCGATGGCCAGAATCCTATTTTTAAGAACTAAGATGCGAAATTCTTCGGCTCGGATAAATTCTTGAATAACCACCGCCTCAATTGAAGAATTAAAGAACAAATCCTTCAGGATAGAGACGGCCTTTGCCAAGTCAGGAATATTAACCCAGAGATTTCTGCTTTGGCTGGCTCGAGCGTCTTTGATAACCGAAGGGAAGGGAATCTTCTTTATTCCCTCTTTTGCTTCCGGAAAAGAGAAAGCGGTAATTGTTTTGGGAATGGGAATATTATTTTTTTGCCAGAAAAAATAGGATAAGTCCTTAAAAAGAGGAATATTTCTTGTCCCAAACCGATTCAGATTAATTCTAAAATTCTGTTGAATTAAAAATTTCCTTGAGCCCTTAGTTAATTCGATTAGATTCCGTTTCGGATAAATGGTTTTTGCCTTAAGGCCGAGTTTTTTTGCTTCCTTAAGAATGATTTCTGTATTTTTGTCTTTTTTTATCATTTTACGCCTCGCCTTTCTTTGGCCTTTTCCAAAACTCTTGGGGTCATAAAGACATTTTTAGCCGGGTCAATCAGAAATTTTTTTAAATCTTTCCGGCCGACGATAATGTTGTACTTCATCTCTTGGCGGTCGGCCACAAAGGCCTCGGTAGTGACTAAAAGCTTGTCTAAAATGAAGGAAAGATTAATCAGGGGTCTTTCTTCAGATCCTAAAGCGCTTTTGACTTTCTTGAAGCCAATGGGCTGGCCGAGATTCAGTTTTTCGGCCAAGCTGCGGCAAATGGTTGTTCGATAAGCTCCGCTGTCAATCTTGGCCATAGTCAGATGTTTATTGCCCTGTTCGTCGAATATTTCAATTAATTCATTGATGCCAATTATTTTGCGGCCGAAGATTCCCTCGGCTTCTTCCTCGGCTTCTCCGCCAAAAAGATCTTGAGCGATCTTGACGCCCTTGGTTATGGTTTTAACCTTAAGGCCTTTAATCCTTTGGAGGCGGTCATTCAGAGAAGCTAAATTAGCAATTTGGATAGAGAGACCCGGTTGGGCGTTGAGCTCTAAAATAATCGGCCCTTTTTCCCGGTCAATGGCAATATCTATGCCCAGGAAGCCGATTTCGGAAACTTTTTGGGCCTGGACAGACAATTTGAGAATTTCTTTCCATTCAGGGATTTGTAAGCCGCGCAGTAAAATACGGGCTTTGGGAACATATTCAATAAGGCGGTCTCGCTGGATGGCTGCCGTTGTTAAGCCGGTGCCTAAATCAATGCCAACGCCGATGCCGCCCAAGTGAAGGTTAGCTTTGCCGCCCGATTCTTTGGTCGGCAAACGCAGTTCAGCCATAACCGGCACTGAATTATAGACAATAATTCTGATATCGGGTATGCCTCGATAAGCGTAGGGCTTAAAAAGTTTCAATAACTTAATCCGTTCTTCGAAAAAGGCCACGTCGGGCAAGCCGGTTAAAGAAAAAGTTCCTTCCAGAATGTTAAGAATATGATTATGTAAATCTTTGACGCGAACCTCTCTTTTATCCGCTTTGATCCAGGGATAAGGAAATTTTTTCTTTCGGCCGTAAACGACTAAAATACCTTCGCCACCGAGGCCGCGATTCGGTTTAAGGGCAAAACTCGGCGGCAAGCCGGTCCATTCAAGGTCTTTCAGCTCTTTGGCTCTGCGAATAATTGAATGATTTCGCAGAACAGGCAGGCCGGCTTTTTTTAAAATTTTTTTAGACAAGAGCTTATTATCGGCAATACGAACAGCCCTCAGGGTATTAGAGGGCCTTAAATAAGTTAGATTGCGGGCATTGAGACCAAGCAGATAGCCAGATTTTTTAATGAAATCAAGCATAGTCAAACTTATTTTTTCTCCGGCAATTCAACTCGCTTGATTACTTCGCGGAAGCGCCAGTACTCAGAAAGCCGCAGACCGGTCCATCTGCCTAAAAAGATATTAATGATAATTACTCCCAAGACAAACCAAAGAGGATAAACGAGAACTTGGTTTTGCAGCCAGGGCCAGCTAGCGATCCAATAACAGACGATTGAAAGAAATAAAGTTTCCGAGGTAAGGATTATTGCTCCTCGGGCGCCTTGTTCAATCTGAACGGTGATAAATTTTTCTACCAATGTGCCCATAATCAAAATAGCAAAAATTGAAGTAGCAATTAGGCCTTGACGATCAGTATAGGCGCCGGCCAAGAGAAGCAGAAGAATGCCTAAGGCAACGGCGGTCAGAACAACTGCCATCCGGGGCAAATAAAGAAGGCGAAACCGTTTAACTAATAATCGGGTTAGGGTACCGACTAACAAAACGGTTATGAAAAGGGCTAAGCCGTATTTTAAGCCAGTAGCCAAGAAAGCCAGAGAGACAATCAGGGGAATGTAAATGCCAAAACCCTTGATGCCGATAACTTGCCGGGCAAAGGCAATAACCGTGGCGACAATCGGCAACATCAAAAGAAGGACGATTGTCTCTTGTGGGACGCCTTGGGCGATCATATATTCGATAGTAGGAAACATAGATTTAACGAAGCGAATGGGCGCAGCAGATAGCAACGGCTAAAGCGTCAGCTGCGTCATCCGGCTCGGGAATCTCTTTTAAATTAAGCAACAGTTTGACCATTTCCTGGACCTGTTTTTTTTCGGCCCGGCCATAACTGGTGACGGCCTGTTTGACTTGAAGGGGAGTATATTCAAAAACAGGTGTTTTCAGACGGGCCGCTCTAGCCAAAACAACTCCGCGGGCCTGGCTTACTTTAATAACCGTCTTTAAATTTTTAAAAAAGAAAATATCTTCTACGGCTATTTGGTCCGGTTTGTATTTTTTGATTAATTTGACAAGTTGCCGGTCTATTTGGCCGAGTCGTTCGGCTGTCGAGAAACGCGCTTCTGTCCTGATACAGCCGTAGTCAAGGGTGATTAATTCATTCGACTGTTTATCAATAACTCCGTAACCGGTGATGGCTGTCCCCGGATCAATGCCCATAATGACCATATTTTTTAATCTTTTAAATTAGAGTAGATTTCTTGGACATCGTCATTTTCATCCAGGGCCTCAAAAAGTTTTTCTAATTGCTCTTTGGTTTTTGGGTCAATTTCTAAAGGATATTTCGCTTGCCAATCTTCGCCTTTTTTATCAAACAGATATTTAACACTGCCAACTTTGGCAATCTTGGCATTAAATCTGTTAAGAACATGCTTAATTTCGGCTAAGGTTCTGTTCTTGTTGTCGGTGATGCCAAAAATAATCAGGGCTACTCTGGCTGGCCCATAGGCCTCGTAGGTAAATTCTTCCATTTGAGCTTCTCCCGTTTGACCCGTTCCTCGCTTGATGGCCCTGGCAATGCCTTCTTTGGGCATATTAACCTCTTTGGCTTTCTCAATGGCTAATCTTAACTTAGAGTTGGTTTCCGGGTCGGCTCCTTTTTCCTTGGCGGCAATACTAATTAAGCGGGATACCTTGCTGAAAAGTTTGCCCCGCTTAGCGTCGGTAATCGCTTTATGGTGTTTTACGCTACTCCAATGTGAGTGACCTGACATATTTTACCCCTTCTCTCAAATATAATTTATCCCATTTAGTAGATTGATGACGATTATATTCTTTGTTCCGCCAGAAAATGTTATTTTTTAAAATTTTTATCCTTTTTCGCTTATCAGCATGTTTGAGATATGGATTAAGCAGGTCAATCAGTTTGAGGAGACTATCTTTGCGATAGACCGATATTCCCCAAATGTCTTTATTGCTTATTGTCCCTCCTTTATCTCTTGTTCCTTGTTTACGAACTATCTGGGGAGGTCGAAGAAGGATTCCTAATTCGATGAGTTTAGCTTGAATTTGATGGAGGATATTTTTATCTTGGGATTTAATACTGAAGACCGCTTTGCCTCCGCATAAACAGAAAGTGCCTTCAGCGTCGACATACCCAGCCGAAAAAGCGGCGAAGTATTTTCGATTTCTTAAAATCCATGGCTCGATTCTATCTTTCTTTTCTAGGAGAAACGAAAATGTTTTATTCAGATAACAATGGAAACCTACAACGCCAACTTTATCTGGGTTCCCTTGCCAAACATGGCCATAAGGGCTAAATATTTGAATAAGCAGTTTAATCATTTCTGGCTTGCTTGAATTTGTATTTACAAGAATCGTAGAATTCGCTTGATTGGCTGAATGTATATAGAGATCGCCTTTCCTTAATCCTATTAGATACGCCTCTTCCTCCAGATTCCCACTGAAATTATACCGTGGATATATTGGTTTATTAGATAACGGGAGAGCTTCTTGGATAGTTCTAATTGGGATTCTATGTCTCCTCAATTCGTTTCTAACAAAACCGGGACTGCAATTAAATTTCCCAGCGATTCCAGGGGAAGATAACTTTTCTTTCAAATAAAGCTCTTCCAATTCTTTTTTTGGAATATTAATATTGAAAAGCAATCTCCTCGCCTCGGATTTTGTCCTGATTCTAATATTGTATTTTCTTAGAAGGTGCCGGACATATTCGGGTCTACACCGATAAATCTTCGCAATTTCAGGAGAAGACATTTTCCGAACTTGGTACAACTCCCGCAATTTATTTGGTGTAGTTTTGATAGATTTCACAGCTTTAACTACTATGATTTACTACTGCTATGGTATCATTGTCAAGAAAATAGGTTAATGAAAATTAGATGAATATCAACAAAAAAGAGTTACCTAAATCTAGATAGCCCTGAAGTCAGTGCAATTTTTCCCCCGATGGCTATATCTCAAAGCCTTCTTCTCTCTTTTGTTTATAAAAAACTCGTAACTTCTTATCGTCCTTCCAGGCGAGGAGAATAGCATTTTCGACTGACTTTATTTCTTCTAATCCCCAGCGTGTCATAGGATAAGCCCCTATTGTCACGAATTGCAATACAGGTAATTTTCTCCTTATAAATTCCCTTGGATCATTCTCTGGGTCTTCAATCGGCACAGCAGTGTATTTAACGCCCAATGAGTCAAGGAACTTCGTCACTTCGGCGCTTTCTGGTTTTGAGTCTACGAATAGAGCAAAACACGACATGTTTATCACCTCCTTCAAAGAACTAAATTAGGATATTGATAATTTCAGAATAGCTTTTTTAAAATATATGTCAATGACTTAGCTTCTTTTTTAGCCGGATTAAAAGCCAACTAATTAGCAAAGAACCAGAAATAATAATGGAAAGGATTAAAATGAGATTGGCTTTTTGAATGGATTGGCTTGTTTGGCCCAAGGCGGCCGCTTGTTGAGACGCGAATTGAAAAGCGGACTCTCCCGCAGGCTGGGCCAATTGAGGAGTTTCGGCTCGGCTCGGCTGGTTCAGAGATAAAAATGTTTGGCTTTGGTCAAGGTCGGTTTGGGCTAAAATTTCTGGCTTTTCTTGCTTCTCTTGAGCAGTTGCTTGAAAATTATCGGCCGAGAAATTCCCACCTTCTTCTTTTGGACTAATCAATGAAATAATATTGGCCGCTCCCGGTGTTGGCGCGCTGGTCCAAAAATAATCTTGGCCGTCAAAAGCGACGGCTAATCCTTCTTTGGCTTCTCCCTGATAACTAATTTCTGCAGCCAAAGAGCCATTCGGATAAAATAAGCATATTTGGTCGGCATTATTATTTAAAGCAATTTGGCTAATTGATTGTTGAATAACCAAGAATTGCTTCGGGGCGATAAAGCTATTGGCCGGGAAAACAAACAGCGAGTTGTTTTTAGCCTGGCTGCCTAACTGCCAATTGGTCAAATTAGCGATTTGCTCGCTCTGGTTGAATAATTCAATCCATTCATTGCTCTTGTCTTTCCCAATCGGATTGGGCATAAATTCGCTGATAATTACCGAAGGGCTGTAAATATTAACGGTAATAATGTCCAGGTCGGAAAATTCGCCGTCATCAATTAGTAAACTAACAATGTATTGTCCCGGATAGAGATAAATATGACCGGCCTGTTTTTTGGTATCAGTCGCCCCATCGCCAAAATTCCAAAAATAAATCAACGAATCATTGTCCGGATCGTAAGATTGAGAAGCGTCAAAAAATATTTCTCGATTAACCAGGGTGGCAATATCGCTTCCGGCTTCAGCGACCGGCGGTCGATTGACCGTCGTTGTCGGAGTCGAATCTTCGGTAGCCGGTTCTTCTCCTCTTGGCGGTTCTTCTTCCCGCGGAGTTTCTTGAGCGCTGCTGTTGAAAGCTCCGGGAGTTCCTCCGTCAGGCGCGCTTTCCTGCCAGTTATTTTTGATGCTCGGGTCTTGAGGAATAATCTTTTCTAAAGTTTTCCCATTGCCATCGGCGCCCCAGGTGCTTTCATAGGTAATCGAATCGATCTCATTACTCTCCGGATCAAAAATCTTCAAAGTAGCGCTGGTATTTTTTAGAGCCATGACCGTATCAATGACTGTGCCGGAAAATCCTGGATGATCGATTAAAAAAGTTGTCGCATCTCCTGCCAGAATGGCATATTCGCCAGTTGAGATTCTAAATGAGCCCTGTCCGCCGTTTTTTGGTGGTTCGTTCAGAGTATGGTTGCTTCCGTCATTAAATTTCCAGCCAGTCAAATCGATTTCGCTATCAGAAATATTTAAAATCTCTATCCATTCGCGGCCGCTGTCCGCTCCAGGTAAATCATACATAATCTCATTAATGACCACGCCATGACCTGCTCCAAAAATAAAATTTGGCCAAATAAAAAACCCTCCGATAGCCAATAATCCAAAAGCAGCTTTTATTCTAAAGCAACTTATCTTGATTTTCTCCTTCATATTTCAGGCCAAGATGTTCGTAGGCCAATTTAGTGGCTTGGCGCCCTTTGGATGTTCGGGCCAGGAATCCTAGGCGGAGCAGATAGGGCTCATAAACTTCTTCAATGGTATCCGGTTCTTCGTTGGTCGCCGCCGCTAAAGCTTGCAGGCCAACCGGCCCGCCGTTAAATTTTTTAATCATTGTTTCTAAAATATGGCGGTCGGCCGGTTCCAAGCCAATTTCATCAATCTCCAGCATTTCTAATCCCTCTCGGGCCAATTTTTGATTAATTAGCCCATCGGCTCGTACTTGGGCGTAGTCGCGGATTCTTTTAAGCAGGCGATTAGCTACTCGCGGCGTGTAACGAGACGATTGAGCAATAGTCTGCAGAGCCGTTGGCTCAATGGTCGTTTTTAAAATCTGAGCTGACCGAGCAATAATTTTCCCAATATCTTCTTGGTTATAAAAATCCAGCCGAAAAGTTACTCCGAAGCGGCTGCGCAGAGGCGAGGAAAGCAGACCGATCCGGGTCGTCGCCGCAATTAAAGTAAAACGAGGCAATTCTAAACGAAGGATCCGGGCCGAGGGGCCTTTGCCGATGATGATATCCAAAAGAAAGTCTTCCATGGCCGGGTAAAGGACTTCTTCAACGCTTTTGTTTAAACGATGGCATTCGTCAATAAAAAGGACATCTCCGTCGGCTAAATTAGTCAGGACAGAGGCCAAATCGCCCACTTTTTCAATAGCCGGTCCGGAAGTAATTTTAATATTGACTCCCATCTCTTTGGCCATAACATGAGCCAGGGTGGTTTTGCCCAATCCGGAACCGCCGTACAATAAAACGTGGTCGATCGGTTCGCCTCTTTTTTGGGCTGCCTCCATCAAGATTTTGAGATTATCTTTGATTTTTTGCTGGCCGACATATTCTTCAAAAGAGCGCGGTCGCAAAGTCAGGTCTAAATAATGGTCTTCTTTTAATTGCTTGTCTGTCGTTGGTCTTGACATTTTAATGATAATTTGCTATTATACTTAACAATCAGGGGGTAATTTTAAATCATCCCTTTTTAATATTGACCAATCTGTAGGCAATAAGGGCTCAATTTTTTAAAATAGGGTCCGATAGGGGCTTTCTCTTAGTTTTTAGGATATCTTGGTTCCGACTGCGATATTCCTCGGAAAAGCTTTTTCTCTCTGTTCTCAGGCGGAGAGTCATTGCCTACAGGTTAGTCAATGTTAAAAGATTTATTCGCCTGTTACTCTTTTCGCTTCTTCCAGGGTGGTCGTTCCTTCTAGGACTTTAAGCAGAGCATCTTGGCGAAAACTGACTAGGCCTTGCTGATGGGCCTTTTCTAAAATCTGAATGTGGCTAACTTCTGGTCTAATTATTTTTTCCATTGTTTGGTCGATTAAAATCATCTCAAAAACAGCAATTCTGCCTTGGTAGCCGGTTTGGTTGCATTGACTGCATCCTTTGGCCTGATAAATCTTAATTTTTTTATTTAATTCTTGATGCCTCACCTGCTGAGGCAGCCCGGTCAGGGCTTTTTTTATTTGGCTTAATTGGTCGGCCGAAGGGGAAATAGCTTGGCGGCATTTAGGGCAAACCCTTCTAACCAAACGTTGAGCGATAACTAGATTCAGGGCGGCGGCTAAGTTAGAGGCCTGTATGCCAAGATCAAGAAAACGGGGGATAGCTCCGGCTGCGTCATTAGTGTGAAGAGTGGAAAAAACAAGATGACCGGTCAAGGCCGCTTGAACGGCGATTTGAGCCGTTTCTTTGTCTCTGATTTCGCCAACTAAAATAGCGTCAGGGTCTTGTCTCAAAATTGCCCGCAGGCCTTTTGCAAAAGTATAATCCTTTTCCGCCTCTACTTGGGTTTGGGTTATGCCGGCCAGATGATATTCAATCGGGTCTTCCAGTGTAATAATCTTAATTTCCGGCTTATTGATTTCTCTAATAAGAGCATAAAGAAGAGTTGTTTTGCCGGAACCGGTTGGCCCGGTGGTAATGAGCATGCCGTCGGTTTTTTTAACTTCTTTTTGGATAATGTTTAACAAATCAGAGCGTAAGCCCAGATCTCCTAATCCTAAGGAAATCGCTTTAGGATTAAGAATTCGCATAACGATGTTCTCGCCATAAGCGCTGGGCAGACAAGACACCCTGATTTCAATATCGGTTTTGTCAAGCGAGACAGTAAAACGGCCATCTTGAGCAATATCATGAATATTTAGTTTAAGGCCGGCTAACAGTTTTAATCTATTCAGGACAAAATAGTAGACCTTAGGAGATAAAAAACCCACATTCTGGAGCAATCCATCGATGCGGTAACGTAAATTAGTTTTATCAACTTCGCTTTCTAGATGAATATCAGAAGCATTGACCTGCAGACCACTAGCCAAAAGAACTTCAACAATAGACGAAGCCTGGCCGACATCTGTTTTTTCAATCCGTTTTTTAACATCGGCTAAATTTTTAATTTCTTTTTTGAGATTTTCTAAAGCACTGCCGGCTATTTCCACTTTGCCGGTAATTCCCTTGGCTGATTGGACTAATTCTTGATAGCCGGTCCAGGCCCTTTTTAGGCTGTTAGTTGAAACAACAATTAGAATGATTTGGTAGTTATTGTTTTTTAATTTTTCAATAATTTCTTCAGTCGACTGATTACCGGGTTCTTGAAGAGCTATCCAAATTTTTCTATCTTGTTTTTTAATTACAGCCAGTTTGGCCTTTCTGGCGCTTTCTTCGTCTATTAGGCCAAGCGCTTCTGACTCAATCGGCGCTATCCTTAAGTCAAGATAAGGCAAATTTAACTTGTCGGCCATTTGTTTGGCTCTTTTTTCTTCGGCTTCTCTTTTTAATTCAGTTAGTTTTTCAGTTAAGTCTTCGCTTTTGTTTTTAGGAGCAGGAGAATTCATTTTGATTAGTTTTGATATCTTGAGTGTAGCTTATTTTGGCCTTTAGGTCAAATGTAGTATAATAGAACCGACGAATAACAAACGAAGAACGATGAACTATCTAGAAGCTATTACTGAAAGCGCTCAAGAAACGCAAAAAATGGGGCAAATTTTGGCTAAAAAAATAATTAAAAGCAAGGCCAAGACCAAAAAGGCCCTGATTATCGGGTTAACCGGAGAATTAGGCAGCGGCAAAACTACTTTTGTTCAAGGATTAGCTCAAGGGTTGGCCATTAAAGAAAGGATAACCAGCCCAACCTTTGTTATTTTTAAAAAATTCAGCTTAAGCCGGCCAGCCCCTTTTAAATACTTCTATCATATTGATTGTTACCGTCTAAGGGGTTCTCATGATTTGATTGATTTAGGCTTTCTGGAAATAATCAATCAACCGGATAATTTGGTGATTATTGAATGGGCTGAAAAAGCCAGGAAAATTTTGCCAGCTAATGTCAGTTGGTTAAGATTTGAACACTTAGCCGAAGATAGACGGAGAATTATTTATGAAAACCTTGATTCTTATTGATAGTAACGCTTTAATTCACCGGGCTTATCATGCCCTGCCCTCTTTAAAGACCAAAAAAGGTCAATTAGTCAATGCTGTTTATGGGTTTGTCAGTATCCTCTTCAGGGTTATTAAAGAATTGAGGCCAGATTATTTAGCGGCTACCTTTGATTTAGCCGGGCCAACTTTCCGCGACGTTGAGTATAAGGAATATAAGGCCAAAAGAGTCAAACCGCCTCAAGAATTATATGACCAAATTCCCATAATTAAGGAGATCGTTGAATCCTTGGGCATTCCCATTTATGAAAAGCAAGGATTTGAAGCCGATGACGTTATCGGGACAATTGTTCAAAAAACTAAAAAGGGGCCGTTAGCTACCAGCCTGAAAAAGATTATTATCACCGGCGACTTAGACGCTCTCCAATTAGTTGACCGACAAACATCAGTTTATGCTTCCCAGAAAGGCATCAAAGAAATGATCATTTACGACCAAAAGGCGATTGAAAAACGCTATGGCCTAAAACCGAAACAAATTGTTGACTTCAAGGCCTTAAAAGGCGACCCTTCGGATAATATTCCCGGAGTTTCCGGTATCGGCCAAAAAACGGCCATTGATTTAATCAAACAATTTGGCAGCTTAAAGAAAATTTATCAAAATCTTTCACAGAGTAATTTAAATCCTAAATTGAAAGCTCGCTTAATGGAGTATCGAGAAGACGCTTTTTTCAGCCAGCATTTAGCGACTATTAAAAAGGATATCTCTCTTGATTTTAGATTAGACCAATGCCGCTGGGGAAGGTATCATGAAAGGGAGTTAAATAAATTATTAAAGGAGTTAGAGTTTGACAGTTTGATAAAAAGATTTTCTGTGATAAAATTAAAAAATGATTGATTCGGCTAAAATAGATTTAGGGAAAGAAATAGCTTTTTTAGAGAAATTAACCGTTCAAGAAAGAGGAACTGATATTAAATTCCTGGTTAATTACGTCAAATCGAAAGAGGGCTTAGCTGGCTTGAAAAAGGTCGAAGCGGCTTTGTCTAAAGTCGGTTATCAGATGCCTGATGTTGAGAAAATAGGCGATTTAGAATGGATTCCTTCCAGTTGTCCGACCATTTTTATGGTTGCCAGCGTTAAGGTTTTTAATTGGCAGGAAAGTGATTTAATAGAATTAGGCAAAAGCGCTTTGGCTTTTCATCCTTTGCTCCGCAGGTTTTTTATAAAGTATTTTCTTTCTTTGGAAAAAACTTTTAAAAAAGCTGTCCAGATATGGCCAAAACAATATTCCGAAGGCCGGGTTGAAATCGTCAAGTACGAAAAACAAGACCAGTCAATTGTCGTTCGTCTGATTAATTTTAAAAAACACCCCTTTATTTGTTTGTTCTTGCAGGGGGTTTTCATAAAAATAATTGAAACAGCGACCGGTTCTAGGAAAGTAATCGGTCGGGAAACCAAATGTGCCTTCAAGGGCGATCCTTACCACGAATTTGTTTTTGAATGGCAATAATTAATGTTAAATCCTAAAGATTTCAACGACATCTTAAAAATCAAAGGGCAGGTCAGAGGAGTCGTTTTCCAGACAGACGCTAAGTATGTTTTGGGAAAGAAGGGCGAGGCCGGCCTTAAAAAGCTCGAGTCAGCGATTAAGCAAATCAACCCATCAATCAGTTACGGCCAAGAGATTCAAGCTACCGGCTGGTATCCTTTGGGCTGGCGGGTCCTGTCTTTATTAGTGATTCAGGACGTTTTTAATTGGGGAACCAAGGAAGTACTTGAAATGGGCTCGGCCGCTCCCAAGTATTCATTTATCGTTAAGTCGCTTTTGAGATATTTCGTTTCTTTAGAGAAAACCTTCACCGAAAGCGCCAAATATTGGCAAGAACATTATTCTATTGGCGCATTGGAAGCGTCTGATATTGACGTGGAAGGGAAGCGTTTGGTTCTCTGGCTGAAGGACTTTAAAGTTCATCCGATTCTTTGCGACTATTTTAGGGGATATTTTAAGACAATCGCTCTGTTAACTGTCAGAACCAAAAAAATGACCATTAAAGAAACTAAGTGTGTCTTTAAAGGGGGCCCTTATCATGAATTTGTTATTGAATGGGAATAATTAGATGGAAAAAGGGGAGAATCATTTTTTATCTCGCCAACTCAAGGAGGATTTAGAGAATCTAGAGAGATATACTAAGGAATTCTCTGTTTTTTTACCCTTGGCCGTTTGCACGGTTAATCCAACGGGGATTATTGTTGACGTTAACCAAGCGGCTAAGAGATTAACCGGCCACGACGAAACAAAGCTGATTGGCCTGGAAATCGAACTTATCTTTACCGAACAGCAACTGGCCAAAGAGTTTTTCCGAAGAGTTTTAAAAAGCAAATCGGTTGAAAATCAAGAAATGATTTTAGTTGCTCGAGGCGGAAAAAAGATACCGGTTAATGTTTCTGCGTCAATAAGAAAAGACGATCAAGACAATATTATCGGTTGTTTCTGGGCTATTTTTGACATTACGGAAATTAAGAAATTTCAGGAAAGTTTAGAGAAAAAGGTTAAGGAAAGAACCAAAGAAGCCGAAGAAGAAAAGAATAAAACCAGAGCGGTCTTAATCAGTTTAGTTAATGGCTTAATTGTTTTTGACAAGGACAAAAAAATCACCTTGGTCAATCCAGAGGCAGAAAAGATTTTAGGATTAAAAGAGAAAGAAGTTCTTTATAAAAGAATAGACCAAATTTCTGGTCTAGCCAATTTAGAAAAACTTTACCAAGCTCTGGGTCGAAAAGTAGAATGGACCGGTCAAAAATACGAATTGGTTTTGGATGAACCGCTCAAAAGATTTTTTCAGGTTTCTATCGCTCCGGTAGTATTTGAGAACAAAACGGCTGGCTTGATGATTATCTTGTATGACATAACCAGAGAGCGCGAGATTGACCGGATGAAAACGGAGTTTGTTTCAATCGCCGCTCATCAATTAAGAACTCCTTTGTCGGCGATTAAATGGACTTTGCGGATGCTTTTAGACGGGGATGTTGGCCAGCTTTCTCAAGAGCAGGCCGAATTTCTAGAAAAAGGATATCGAAGCAATGAAAGGATGATCAGTTTAATCAACGACCTTTTGAATGTTGCTCGGATTGAAGAAGGCCGTTTCCTCTATAGTTTAACTTATCAGTCCTTAGAAGAGATTATTGAAAAGGTTATTGAAGGGCTAAGCGGTCTTGTCAAAGAAAAAAAACTAAAGCTTGTTTTTAACAAACCGAAAAAAACTTTGCCTAAGGTTAAGGTTGATAAAGAGAAAATTGAATTAGTCATTCAGAACTTGTTAGACAACGCAATTGGCTTTAACAATTCTGGCGGCCAGGTGACAATTTCGGTTAAATGTGATAAAATGAAATTGGAAGTAATGGTTCAGGATACCGGAGTAGGCATTCCTCGGTCGCAACGGAAGAGAATTTTTGCCAAATTCTTTAGAGCCGATAACGCGATAAAGTTGGAAACCGAAGGAACCGGTTTAGGTCTATTTATCTGTAAAAATATTATTGAAGCCCATGGTGGCAAAATTTGGTTTGAAAGCCAAGAAGGGCAAGGAACTACTTTCTGGTTCACCTTGCCTACGGCTCAATAATCAAAAAATAAAAACATGAAAAAAATTCTTATTATTGAAGACGAAGAAGTTTTACTTGAGCTTCTTCAAAAAAAGTTGACTCAGGAAAATTATCAAATTGACGTAGCCAGAGACGGTCAAGAGGGATTAAATAAGGCAAAAGAAAGCAAACCCGATTTGATTTTGCTAGATATAATTATGCCTAAAATGGGCGGTTTTGAGGTGATTGAAAAGATGAACCAAGACGAAGAATTGAAGAGTATTCCGATTATCATTATTTCCAATTCCGGACAACGGGTCGAATTGGACAGAGTCAAAGAATTAGGCGTTAAAGATTGGTTGATTAAAACAGACTTTGATCCTAAAGAAGTAGTCGCTAAAGTCAAAAAACAATTGGAGTAATCTAATGAAAGATTATTCTTGATAAAGAGAGATTGGTTTGATAAACTAATAATAAACAAGCCGTTGAATTGACGGCAAATTAAATTATGACCGACTATCTAGAGAATAAAGAAACAAAGATTAAAGTTCTCATTGTCGAAGACGATAGGTTTCTTCGAGAATTGCTTATTCGTAAATTAGAAGGCCAAGGATTTATTATTTCCACGGCGGTTGAAGGCAAAGAGGCCTTGAGCAAAGCCAAGGAGGAATTGCCTCAATTAATCTTGTTAGACCTAATTCTGCCAGGCATTGACGGCTTTGAGGTGCTTAAGCAGATCAAAGAAGACAGCCAAATCAATAAAATACCGGTAATCATTTTGAGTAATCTGGGTCAGCAAGAAGAAGTAGAAAAGGGATTAAAGCTGGGGGCGGCTGACTATTTGGTCAAAGCTCATTTCACGCCCGACGAAATCATCGGTAAAATCAAAGAAGTCTTAGGAAAAAGTTAATTCACATGAGCATGTTTAGGTTTAAAAATAAAAGCTGGTTGGTTTTTATTCTCCTTATTTTGGCCTTCGGGCTAATTTTTATTTGGCAATATGTCAGTCGGACTATTGAAATAAGCGAACAGCCAAACGAGGAAGGCCAATTGATAGAAGAAAAAATTAGCCCCTTAAGCGGCTTGGCTTGCCAGAATTATCAGCGGCGGCCCCTCGCGGTGGTTTTAGCGGAAGATCCGGTTACTCGGCCATTGGCCGGCCTTTCCCAGGCAGATTTGGTTTTGGAAATGCCGGTCATTACCAACAGCATTACTCGGATGCTCGCCGTTTATCTTTGCCAGGAGCCGCCCGAAATTGGCTCTTTGCGCAGCGCTCGTCACGATTTTGTCCCTTTAATCCTGGGACTGGACGCTATTTTGGTTCATTGGGGCGGCTCTCATTTTGCCTTGGATAAACTGAATACCGGCATTTTGGACAACATTGACGCTTTAGAAAACCCCTACAATGCTTTCTATCAAAAACAGAGTATTCCCCAGCCCCATAACGGCTTTACCTCAATGGAGCGATTGTTAAATAGCGCTCAAAAATTAGGCTATCGTTTAGAGAATCAATTTGAAGGTTATCCCTTTAGGAGTTTTAGGAGCAAAGCTCCTAATAATAGGAGCTTTGCTCCTAAAGTCCTCAAGATTGGCTATTCTTACCCCTACAATGTATCATATCAATATGAACCAGCGACCAATTCTTATTTGCGCTATCGGACCAACTTAAAAGAGATAGATAAGAATAACAATCAACAGATTGAAGCAAAAAATGTCGTCGTGATGAGGGTTTTTTCGCGGCAGATTGAGGGGCCGGATTACAATGATTTAGATTTAGAGGGAAGTGGCCAATGCCAAGTTTATCAAAACGGGACGGTCATTGACGGAACCTGGCAAAAAAGCGAAAAGAATCCGGCCAGCAAACTTAAATTTTTGGATGAAGCCGGACAGGAAATTCCTTTTGTCCCCGGCCAAATCTGGCTCGAGATAATTGAACCTGAGCAAGAAGTAACTTGGCAGTAATTTAAATCGTTATGATTATTCTTCTCTACGGCGAGGACGGTTATCGTTCGCGGCGAAAATTGAAGGAGATTATTGAACTATACCAGGCCAAACATAAAACTGGCTTGAATTTGGTTCGGCTCAAAGAAGAAGATTTGGATTTTGGTGAAATCAAAAAAGAAATTGAAGCAGTTTCTATGTTCGACGAGAAAAAACTAATTATTTTAGAGAATATTTTTAAGAACAAAATTTTTTTGGAAAGCTTTTCCGACTATGCTAAGAAAAACAAACTGAAAGAAAACAAAGATGTTGTTTTAGTTATTTATCAAGAAGGAAAATTGGCTCTTACTCCTTGGAAAACTTGGCTGACCATGTTTGAGGAGTTTAGGCCTTTGACTGGAACAGAGTTATCTAATTGGCTCAAGAAAGAAGTGGCGGAGCGTAAGATAAATATCAGCTTAGCGGCCGCGAATAAATTAATCGCTCATGTCGGGAATGATTTATGGCAATTGAATAACGAACTCAATAAATTGGGTAGCTACAAGGTCAATCAGCCAATTAACGAAGAAGACATCGATTTATTGGTTGGCGCCAAGATAGAAGTGAATATTTTTAAAACCTTGGACGCCTTGGCTCGAAAAGATAAAAAAACGGCCTTGAAACTTTTGCACGAACATTTGAATCAGGGCGAAAAAGAAGTTTATTTATTAACTATGTTTGTTTACCAGTTGCGCGGCTTGCTTAAGTTGAAGGATTTAGTCGCTCGAGGAACTCCTTATTATTCTCTGGCTAAGCGAAGCGGTCTCCATCCTTACGCAGTAAAAAAAAGCTGGTCTTTGCTTCAGAACTTCAATTTGGACCAGCTTAAAAAAATCTATCGGCGTCTTCTGGAAATCGAATTGGCCTTAAAAAAAGGCCGTCTGGATGGTCCAACGGCCTTTGATTTATTATTAGTCGAGATATAAGGTTACTTGATTTTCTCAATAATCTTTTTAAAAACATCAGGCTCTTTCTCGCCCAAATGGGCCAAGATTTTTCGGTCAAGCTCAATCTTGGCTTTTTTTAATTTGTTAATGAATTTACTGTAAGTCAAACCCTGCTGACGACAGGCCGCGTTGATTTTGATTTGCCAAAGCCGGCGAAAATCCCGCTTTTTTCTTTTGCGGTCGCGGTAGGCATGAAGCCAGGCATGCCTTAAAGCGTCCTTGGCCAATTTGTATTTGGTTTTACGGCCCCATTTAAAGCCCTTAGCTTGCTTGATTACTTTCTGTCGCCGCTTATGGGCGGTGGTGCCTCGTTTAACTCTGGTCATAGATTATCAAAACTAAAAAGGAATATTTTTTAATATCCTTCGGCCGGCCGAAGATAAGTTTTTTTTCTTTCTCTTGGCCTGAGTCTGCTGACCGGAATCCTTGGCGTTAAAATGGTCTTGATGGATTGGTCGGTGAAACATTTTGCCTCGGCCGGTAATTTTAAATCTTTTTAATAAGGCCTTCTTTGTTTTTAATTTATTCATTTTGTTTGCTCTGCGCCGAACCGGTCTGCTCCGTATGAAGATTGCTTTCGCGCGAGGTTTTGGCATGGGGCTTAATAACCATGACGCTTAATCCTCTAGGCTGTCTTTCTGCTTCTTTCTCAATCTCAATATCCGGCGAAATTAACTCAATGAATTTATTTAATTTTTCCTTGGCTATTGCCAAAAGAGCTTTTTCTCGACCGCGCAGAATCATTTCTATTTTAACTTTATGCCCCCGGTCAAGAAATTTATTGGCCTGTTTGACCTTAACCTCCAGATCGTGTTGTCCGGTGCGTAAACTAATTCTTACTCCTTTTATCTCTATTTTTTTTTGTTTTGTTTTTTGCTGTCTTTCTTCTCTCGATTTCTGATATTGGTACTTGCCGTAATCCATTATTCGACAGACGGGCGGACGAACATTTGGAGCTATCTCAATTAAATCAAGCCCTTTTTCTCGGGCTATTTCTAAGGCTTTGTCTGTTTCAACAATACCTAAGTTCTGGCCATTTTCATCAATCAGCCGAATCTGACTTAACTTTATTTGATTGTTGACGCGTGGATTTTTTTGAATAAGCCTTGTTTTAATAACTCTGGTGGAGGTGGCGGGATCGAACCCGCGTCTAGAAAGCTCTCTCAAAGTATTCTACAAGTTTAGCTTTTTTTTGGAGATTCGAGATAATAGGTCTAAAAAAGGCAAAATCCCATTATCTCTAGTTAGTAAATTTCAAACAGAACTGCCTAACGCAAGCTCTGTCTATCTCGATTAATGACACCTGCCTAATCTATCGAGAATCAATTAAGCAGGCGCTGCTTACTTAAACGTAAACAGGAGCAACTTTTAAGTTGGCAATTATTTTATGGAAGTTAACAAGATTCCGCTTGACTTGCCTATTTTAAGATTACTTCCTATCGATACCTGGCACCCCCATTATTTTTCTCTCAAGGCTCGGTCAATTGTTCTTTTATTTTCTCTCTCTTTGATTTTTCTCCGTTTGTCAAATTGTTTTTTGCCGCGGCCCAGAGCAAATCCCAGCTTAATTTTTCCTTTTTTAGTATAGACCCGCAAAGGGATTAAAGTCAAGCCCTTCTGCTTTGACCGGCCGATTAAACCCTTAATTTCTTTTTTGTTCAAGAGCAGTTTTCTGGTCCGGTCGGGCTGATAATCGGCCGGCGTATTTTTAGGTTGATAAGGCGGAATAAAAGCATTAATCAGCCAAACCTCTTCATTTTTGATAGCTACATAAGAGCCCTTTAAGCTGATCAAGCCGGTTTTAATCGCCTTAACCTCATAACCGGTCAAAACCAGGCCTGCTTCATAGGTTTCTAAGATATGGTAATCGTATTTGGCTCGCGGGTTGGTTGCTAAAGTGGGCATAAGTATATTCTAACATTAAAGCAAACATTGAGGAAATCAAGAAAACGAGCTATAATAAAAATATGATTAAGGGGAAAATAGAGAAATTAATTGAGGAAATCGTCAAAAAGGAAGTTAAGTTGGAGCATCCGGCCAGGCCCGAATTTGGCGACTATTCAACTAATGTTGCTTTAGAAAATAAAATTGACCCGGCTAAAATAATTGAATCGTTAAAAGCTCATCCTCTTTTTGATAAGGTGGAAAAAGCCGGGCCGGGCTTTATTAACTTTTTTTTATCTCCGAAAGTTCTTCAAGAAGAGCTGGTTGAAATTATTAAACGAGGAGATAATTACGGCCAACTGGATATCGGTCAAAACAAAAAAGTCCAAGTGGAATTTATTTCAGCCAACCCGACTGGTCCTTTAACGGTGGCTAATGCCCGGGGCGGTCCTTATGGCGATGTCTTGGCCAATCTTTTGCAAAAAGCCGGTTTTAAAACGGAAAAGGCCTATTACATCAATGACTCTGGCCAGCAGATTTTGACTTTGGGCCATTCAATCTTAAAAGACGAACAGGCCAAATATAAAGGGAAATATATTGATGATTTGGCTAAAAAAATTAAAGGGAAAGACCCTTTTAAAACTGGCCAACTGGCGGCAAAATACATTATCAAGGATTTGATCCGGAAAACCGTTGATAAATTGGGTATTAAATATGATGAGTGGATTTTTGAATCGGATTTACATCAGTCCGGCCGAGTGGACAAGGCCTTGAAATATTTAACTGAAAAAGGTTTAATTGAGCAGAAAGAAGGGGCCCAGTGGTTCAGGTCATCCAAATTTGGCGATAGACGAGACCGGGTCATCGTTAAAAAAGACGGGGGTAAAACCTATTTGGCCGGCGATATTGCCTTGCATCGGCATAAGTTTGAAGATAAGAAGTTTGATAAAGTGATTAATGTTTGGGGAGCCGACCATCATGGCGATATCCCCGGGCTGATGGCTGGCGTAAAGGCGCTTGGCCACAAGGGTAAACTAGAGATTATCCTTTTGCAATTCGTAACTATTTTGGAAAAAGGCGATAAGAAAAAAATGTCCAAGCGAGCTGGCTCTTATGTGACTATGGACGAATTATTGGACAAAGTCGGTCCGGACGCGGTTAGGTTTTTCTTTTTGCAAAAATCTTCGGACACTCATTTAAATTTTGATTTGGCCTTGGCCCAGGAACAGTCAGCCAAAAATCCGGTCTATTATGTCCAATACGCTCATGCCCGAATTTGCAGTATTTTGAGAAAAGCGACAAATCTTAAGGGCGTATTTTCTGATCGCCTCCCAAAGGGTCGTCTTCTCGACCACGACCTTGCCAAAGGCGAGATCGTGGAATCTCGAGGACAACCCTTTTCAACCGGGCGCGTCCTTGAAAAGCTGGCTCATCCGGCTGAATTAAATCTGATTCGTCAGCTGATTAAATTTCCGGAGATTATTGAGGAAACCGCTGGCGATTACCAAGTTCAGCGACTGCCCTATTATTCTTTAGAATTGGCCAATTATTTTCATAAATTTTATGAATCCTGCCGGGTTTTGGATGAAAAAAACAAAGAGTTAAGCCAGGCCCGAATCGGCTTAATCCAAGCGACCCAAATTGTCTTGAAAAATACTCTGAAGCTGATGGGAATTTCGGCGCCGGAGAAAATGTAAAATGGATTTGATTCCTAGGATAGAAAAGAAAATATTGAAGTTTTGGCAAAAAGAAGATATTTTTGCCAAGTCGGTTAAGCTTCGCCAGAAGAAGCCCTTTTTTGGTTTTTATGACGGACCGCCCTTTGCTTCCGGTTTGCCTCATTACGGTCATATTCTGGCCAGCGCGATTAAAGACACCGTTCTGCGCTATTGGGCTATGAAGGGGCGTCATATTTTTTGGCGAGTTGGCTGGGATTGCCACGGCCTGCCGGTAGAAAATATGATTGAGCAGGAATTGGGCTTAAAAAACAAGAAAGATATTGAGAAATTCGGCATTAAGGAATTTAATCAAGCCTGCCGTCAATCGGTTTTCCGCTGTATCAATGATTGGTCTAAAACCTTTAACCGAATTGCCCGCTGGTCTGATTTTTCTCAGGCCTACGCTACTCTAGACAATGAATATATTGAATCTGTTTGGTGGGTTTTTAAACAACTGTGGGACCAGAAGTTGGTTTATCAGGACCATCGAGTGACTCCTTATTGTCCGCGCTGCGGCACGCCCTTGTCTAATTTTGAGTTAAATCAACCCGGCGCTTATCAGGACGTAGAGGACGAATCAGTCTATATCAAATTTCCTTTGAAAGGCCAGAAAAACACTTATTTGTTCGTTTGGACAACCACTCCTTGGACCTTGGCGGCTAATACGGCTATTGCCGTCGGGCCGGATTTTGAATATGTCAAAGTTAAATTTAATAACGAATATTACATTCTGGCCAAAGAGCGTTTGGTTGTTTTAGAAAAGGAAGGCCAATACGAGATTATTCAGGAATTAAAAGGCAAAGATTTGGTTGGTTTAGAATATCAGCCGCTATACCCGATGAAGTTGGACAAACAGGGCTATCGGGTTGTCCCGGCTGATTTCGTTTCCGTAGAAGAGGGCACCGGTCTGGTCCATATCGCTCCGACTTTCGGCGAAGAGGACATGGCCTTGGGCAAAAAGGAGAATTTACCCGGCCTGGTTACTGTTGACGAGGAAGGGAAAATAGTCAGGGGGTTGAAGATTCCCGGCGAAGGCAAGTTTGTTAAAAAAGCCGACCGGGACATTAAAATAGATTTAAAAAAACGCCATTTGTTATTCAAAGAAGAAAAAATTAAACATGCCTATCCTTTCTGCTGGCGCTGCGAAAGCCCCCTGCTTTATTACCCAATTAACAGCTGGTATGTTGCCGTGACTAAGTTTAAAAAAGAATTGGTGGAGAATAATAAGAAGATTATGTGGGTGCCGGGTCATTTGAAACAAGGCCGTTTTGGCAAATGGCTGGAAGGTGCCCGCGATTGGTCAATTTCCCGCAATCGCTATTGGGGAACGCCTATTCCCGTTTGGCGATGTCAAAAGTGCGGCCGGACAGAAGCCAT
>CAYXST010000001.1:23159-54613 GCA_964467815.1 uncultured Candidatus Saccharibacteria bacterium
GGGGAACGCCTATTCCCGTTTGGCGATGTCAAAAGTGCGGCCGGACAGAAGCCATCGGCGGGCTCAAGGAATTAGCTCAAAAAGCAAAAAGGAATAACTATTTTATTCTTCGCCACGGCGAAACAAAGAATAATTTAAACCACATAATCTATACCGATAGAGATGACCAAAAAATGCCTTTAACCCAAAGAGGCGAAAGCGACATTAAACAACTGGCGCCTAGATTTAGGAAAGCCAAAATAGATTTGATTTTCAGTTCCGATTTTTACCGAACCAGCCAAACCGCTTCCATTATTGGTCGAGATTTAGGGATTAAAATAATTTATGATAAACGTTTAAGAGATATAAACGCCGGCTCTTTTAAGGGCAAATCTCTAAAAGATTATTTTGCTTATTTTAACAATGACCATTTAAAAAGATTCACTCAAAAACCGCCTCAAGGAGAAAATCTCAATCAAGTTAAAAAGCGAATGATGGATTTTCTCTTAAATATTGATAAAAAATATCTTCATAAAAATATTCTTATTATCAGCCACGGCGATCCGCTTTGGATTCTAAAAGGAGCCAGTCAGGGATTAAGCAACGAAAAGATGTCTGCTAACCGGAGCTCTTATCTTCCTCAACCCGGCCAATTGGACGCGCTTCAATTCAAAAATCTGCCCTTTGATGTCCAGGGCGGTTTAGATTTACATCGGCCCTTTGTCGATAAAATTACTTTTCCCTGTGCTTGCGGCGGGACAATGAAAAGGACCTTAGAAGTTTTTGATTGTTGGTTTGAGAGCGGCTCAATGCCTTATGGCCAATGGCATTATCCTTTTCAGAACAAGAGACTGGTCGAAAAGACCTTTCCGGCCGATTTTATTGCCGAAGGCATTGACCAAACTCGCGGCTGGTTCTATACCCTGCATGTTTTGGCCACGGCCTTAACCTTAAGAAACATCGGTTTGGGGAAAAACCAACCTGCCTTTAAAAACGTTATTGTTAACGGTTTGGTTTTAGGCGAAGACGGCAAAAAACTTTCTAAGCGCTTAAAAAACTATCCTGACCCCGAAATTATTTTTGACAAATACGGGGCTGACGCAATGCGGTATTATTTATTGACCAGTACGCCGATGGGCGAGGACTATATTGTTTCCGAGAAGCGTATCGCCGAAACCTTCCGCCGAACCATTCTGACGCTTTGGAATTCTTTTACCTTCCTAGATACTTATGCGGAGAAAAAATGCCTGACTCCTCAATCGGTCCGGCCGAAAAACATTTTGGACAAGTGGATTGTTTCATTGATTAATACTTTTAACCAAG
Source organism: uncultured Candidatus Saccharibacteria bacterium (assembly GCA_964467815.1). Taxonomy (GTDB): domain Bacteria; phylum Patescibacteriota; class Minisyncoccia; order Portnoybacterales; family UBA2143; genus CAYXST01. The sequence goes on from CAYXST010000001.1 coordinate 24,462, forward strand.
AGATAATTAATTTGCTGGATAAATATGAGCTGACCAAGGCGGCTCGTTTACTGGATGACTTTTTAGATAATTTTTCTAATTGGTATATTCGGCGTTCCCGCCGGCGCTTCCAAAAACCGGTTAATCCTTCAGAAAAAAAAGAAGCTCAAAAAATTTATTCTTTTGTCATCTTGAAATTAGTCAAAATAGCTGCTCCGTTTTTGCCTTTCTTAACCGAAGAAATTTATCAGCATTTGGAGAAGGGTCATTCGATTCATCTGAACGATTATCCTGAACCTGATAAAAAGTTGATTGACCGAAAATTAGAAGAGAAAATGTTTCTAGTCCGGCAGCTGGCTGCCGAGGGATTAGCTCAAAGGGCTAAAGCCGGTATCAAAGTAAGGCAGCCTCTTGAAAAATTGATTATTGATAATAAGCTAGTCGCGGCTGACAAAGGCCTGGCCGATTTGCTGGCCAAAGAAGTCAATGTTAAAAAAATCATCTGGGGCAAAAAGATTGAATTAGATACTAGCCTAAGCCCTTCTCTTAAAGCCGAAGGCACTCTTCGGGACTTGATTCGTTTTATTCAGGAAATGCGCAAAGACGGTCGCTTGAAACCAAAAGAGAAAATATATTTGCGCTATTCGACCGGCTCTAATTTAAGGAAATTAATCGCGAAAAGCGAATCAGCCATTAAAACAGAAGTTTCAGCTGGCCAGATTGAAGCAGCTGTCAAAAGAAAAGAAGTTTTTCTGGTCGAAAGAGAAGTTAAGTTAGATGGGCAGAAAATCTGGCTAGGCATCAAAAAGATGTAGCTGAAAAAGGAAACCCTTAAAAGAAATGCTCTACAAAACCGAAGGAATGATTATTAAGAGAAGCAACTTAGGAGACTTTGACCGTCTTTTGACCGTTTATACTAGGGATTTTGGCAAGATTTCAGTCAGGGGCAAGGCCATTAGGAAAAATCAGTCAAAGCTTAAAGGCCATTTGGAACTTTTTCTCCAGAGTCGTTTATTGATTGCTCCGGGCAAAAAATTGGATATTATTACCGGCGCCGAAATCATTAGGAGTTTCTCCAAGCTTCACCAACGGCTGCCTTCTTTGGCCGCGGCTTATTATTTAGCTGAAATTATTGATAAAACTATTATTGGCCCGGAAAGAGACCCTCAAATTTGGCAGTTACTCTTGACCAGTTTTCAGAAGCTTGATCAAGAAAAAACAGAACCGAAAATAATAATTGATAATTTTGAAAAACAGTTATTGGGGTTATTGGGTTATGGCCAAGGTGAACAAACAATTATTTCTCTGATTAATTCTCTTTTTAAAGAAAAAATATATTCTCGCCTTTTTTTACAAAAAGCGCTTTGTCTGTTAAGATAAAAACAATGGCCTTAGAAGAATTGAAAAAGAAAATCTATAAACCGGGCGCTCAATTCGGCGAACGGGTTGAACCGCCCGAAATATTTCGGCCGGGCCGCCAGCCGGAGAAAAAAACGTCTTCGGAATGGTCGGAATTAGAAAAAAGAGTTCTCTCGCCAAAGAGAAAAAAATATTGGCTTATTAGCGGCTTAGCCGGTCTCGTCTTTTTGGCTGTCATCGGCTGGCTTTTTTGGCAAGGATTGACTTCCTTTGACAAAAATAAGGTTGTCTTAGAGATAAAAGGCGCCGAAAGGGTGATTAGCGGAGAGGAGGTAACTTATTCGGTCAGATACCGAAATCAAACCCGTTTGGATTTAACTCAAGTCAAGTTGATTTTTTATTATCCCGAACAGTCCATTCCCCTGCAAACGGAGGACTTGGTCCAAACAATCAATTTACCCGATTTGACCGTTGGTCAAGAAAATCAAGTGGATCTGCCGGTTAGGGTTATTGGCCTGCAGAACGAAGAAAAAGAAGTCCGGGCGGAATTAAATTATCAACCGAGTGGCCTTAGCTCTGTTTTTACTAATCAGGCCGATTTTTTGACTAAAATAATTTCGGTTCCTTTAGTTTTGGATTTTGATTTGCCTAATCGTTTAGTCAGTGGCCAATTGTTTAATTTTTCCTTAAAATATTTAAACCAAGGCGAAGTTCCCTTTAAAGACCTGCAGGCGCGGATTGATTACCCAAGCGGCTTTACTTTTCAGTCGGCTGAACCTCAACCTTTGGAAGAAGACAGAATCTGGCCAATAAGCGATTTAATGGCCGGTCAGGAAGGCAAAATTTTTATTCAGGGCCATATTCAGGGCGAAGAAGGCCAGGCTAAATCATTTAAGGCCGAATTGGGCATTTTTAAAGAAGAGAAGTTTACGCCGATTGCTGAAACGGCCAACGCTTTAGAGATTTCTCTTTCTCCTTTGTCAATCGGTCAGACAATTAACGGGGAAACCGATTGTATCGTTCAAGCTGGCGAAATGATGGATTACTTGATTGATTACCAAAATACAACCGACATTGGCATTAAGGAAGTAGTTATTACTTCGAAATTAGAAGGTTCTGCCCTGGATTTAACCAGCCTAAATTTTAAAAATGGCTCTTTTGACGGGGCTAGTCAAACAATTACCTGGAGAATGAGCAATTTGCCCGCTTTAGAATTTTTAGGGCCTCGGCAAGGCGGACAGTTGACTTTTTCGGTTAAGGTCAAAGACCCTTTGCCGATTAATAATTACACCGACAAAAAATTTAAAATCATTAATACGGTTGAAATTGATTCCAACCAACCGCCGCTTTCTCTAAAAGACATTCAAATTGCCGGAAAAAGCCAGTTAATCAGTAAAGTGGCCAGCCGTTTGACTTTACAGGCCAAGGGTTATTATTACGACGATTTAATTCCTAATCAAGGCCCGATTCCGCCTAAAGTTGGCCAGACGACAACCTATACGATTAAATGGCGATTAATTAATACGGCCAATGATTTAGAACAAGTTAAAGTGGAGGCCTCTCTCCCGCCTCACGTTCAGTGGCGGAATAAGGTTGTTCCCAGCCAGGCCGATTTGAACTATAATTCTCAAACCGGCCGCTTGACCTGGCAAACCGGTGATTTGCCGGCGGCGACCGGCGTTCTTTTGCCGGTTAAGGAAGTTGCTTTTCAGGTAGCCATTACTCCGGGATTAGCCCATTTAGGCGATTTTGTTGAGCTAATTGGCCAATCAAAAGCAACCGGTCGAGACAATTTTACCGACCTGGAATTGGAAAGCGTTAATTCAGCCGTTGACACCGAATTGCCCGATGATCCCGGCATTAGCCGAAAAGATGGTCTCGTTATTGAATAATTCACAAATGTTATTCTGAAGAATTCTCATTAGGCGGAGACTAAAAAATTTGCGATAATCTTCGCTAACATTCAGAATGACGCTAAAACATGCCTCAAGATTTAATGGAAAAAATTGTTTCTCTTTGTAAACGACGGGGATTTATTGGTCCTTCTAGTGAAATTTATGGCGGCTTTGAAAGCTGTTACGATTATGGTTTTCTGGGAACATTGTTTAAGAACAACATTAAACAAAACTGGTGGAAGGAGATGACTCAATATCGTAATGATATTATCGGCGTAGACGCCAGCATTTTAATGTCGCCTAAAGTCTGGCAGGCTTCCGGCCATTTAACGGCCGGTTTTGCCGATTCCTTGGTGGAATGCCAAAAATGTCATCACCGTTTTCGTAAAGATTATTTAAAAGATGACAAATGTCCGGATTGCGGCGGAGGATTAACTAAAGAAAGAAAATTTAATTTGATGATGAAGACCTTTATTGGTCCGGTTGAAGATGAAGCGGCCGTGACTTATTTAAGAGGAGAGACTTGTCAGGGCATTTATATGAATTACCAATTTATGAAAGATGCTCTGCGCCTGAAAATTCCTTTTGGCATCGCCCAGATTGGCAAGGCCTTTCGCAACGAAATTACTACCAGATATTTCATTTTCAAGATGAGAGAATTTGAGCAAATGGAAATGCAGTATTTTGTCAAGCCGGATGAAAAAGAAAAAGAGAAATGGTTTGATTATTGGAAGAAGGAAAGAATGCATTGGTATTTAAGTTTAGGTATTCCCAAAGAGAATCTGCGTTTTCGAGAACATCAAAAGAATGAATTAGCTCATTATGCCAGAAGGGCGGTTGATATTGAATATAAATTTCCTTGGGGATTTGATGAAATGGAAGGGATTCACGATCGGGGCGATTGGGACTTGTCTAACCACGGCGAGCATAGCGGTCAGGATCTAAGTTATTACGACGAAGCTAGCAAAAAGAAATTTATCCCTCACATTATTGAAACTTCGGCCGGGGCTGACCGCAGCGTTTTAGCTTTTTTGGCTAATGCCTATCAGGAAGTTGAGGGCGGCCGGACTAAAACAACTGAAGCCAAAAAAGAAACTGAAATAGTTTTGCGTTTAAATAAAGAATTAGCTCCGATAAAAGTGGCTGTGCTGCCCTTGGTTAGGAACAAGAAAGAAATAGTTAAAAAAGCTAAAGAAGTTTATGACTTGCTTAAAGTCCATTGGATGTGCCAATATGACGAAACCGGTTCTATCGGTCGACGTTATCGCCGCCAAGACGAAATCAGCACGCTTTATTGTCTGACCGTTGATTTCGACAGCCTGAAAAAAAACGATTTAACTGTTCGCGACCGCGATACCATGAAGCAAGAACGGATAAAAACAGGGGAATTGGTTGATTATTTAAGAGAGAAATTAGAAAGGAGATGATAAACTGTGTCTTTAATTAAAGTTAAAGAAATTATTGGCAGTTCGCCAAAAGGATTCCATGAGGCCTTTCAAGAAGCGGTTAATCAGGTCTGTGCTCAAAAAAAGAACGTAACCGGGGCTAAAATAATCAGTCAGACGGCTGACATTAAGGATGGCCAAATAGCCGAGTACAAGGTTAATGTTAAAATAGCTTATCGCTGGGACAAAGAATTACATGGCCAGTAATTATAAAAAAACAACTCTTAAAAACGGTTTAAGAATTATTACCGTGCCAGTCAAAGGAACCAAAACGGTTACTGTTTTAGTTTTGGTCGGCGCCGGCTCTAAATACGAAACCAGGAAGATTAATGGAACATCTCATTTTTTAGAGCATATGTTTTTCAAAGGTACTAAAAAGCGCTCCAATACTTTAAAATTGATTGAGCCCTTGGATAAAATCGGCGGTCAGTATAACGCTTTTACCGGTCAGGAATATACCGGCTATTGGGGCAAGGTTGACGCCGGCCATTTTGATTTGGTTCTGGATTGGGTTTCCGACATTTATTTGAACTCTAAATTAGAGCAGGCGGAAATTAATCGGGAAAGAGGAACTATCCTGCAAGAGCTGAATCTGTATTTAGATACGCCGATGCGTTATGTTGGCGATCTTTGGGATAATCTTTTATACGGCGACCAACCGGCCGGTTGGCCAATTCTCGGCACTGAAGAGATGATTAAAAAAGCAAGGAGAGAGGATTTTTTTGATTATCTTAAAAATCATTATTCTTCGAAGAATACGGTTATCGCTTTAGCCGGCCAGATTGAACATAAATCAGCCATTGATAAAGTTAAAAAATATTTTCAACCAATCAATGCCGGACTGGTCAAAGATAAATTTCCAGTCAAAGAAAGACAAGCCAGGCCCCAATCCTTGATTTATCACAAAAAGACTGACCAAACCCATCTTTATTTAGGAGTGAGAACTGGTTACAGCATTTTCCATCCGGATAAATACGCCTTGGGTTTATTAAGCGTGATTTTAGGCGGCAATATGAGTTCTCGCTTATGGATTTCTGTTAGGGAAAGGCAAGGCCTAGCTTATTATATTAGCGCCGAGGCCAGCGCTGACACCGACACAGGTTATTTTGCTGCCCGAGCCGGGGTAGATAACCAGAAGGTTGAAAGAGCGATTAAAACAATTTTGGGGGAATATCAGAGAATAACTCGCCAAAAAATTAGTCCGGCGGAGCTAAGAAAAGCCAAGGATTATACTAAGGGGACAACCCTAATCGGCATGGAATCTTCAGACGAACAGGCTAATTTTTACGCTCTTCAAGAGCTTCTGACTGACAAAATTTTGACCTTAGAAGAAAAATTTGCTAAAATTGAAGCAGTTACCGTTGATGATATTCAGCGAGTCGCTCAAGATATTTTCCAACCGGCCAAGCTCAATTTAGCTTTAATTGGCCCATTTAAGAATAAAGAGAGATTTGAAAAAATCTTGACTTTATGAACCAATCTCAAACAATCAATATTTCTACTTCAACCATCCTCCGGGCGATTGTTATTTTATTAGCTCTGGTTTTTCTTTATCTGATTCGCGATATTCTGATGATTGTCTTTGTGGCCGTAATTATTGCGGCTGCCATCAACGGTCCGGTCAGTTGGCTGCAAAAAAATAAAGTGCCTCGTCTCTTGGGAGTTATTTTTATCTATCTGCTTCTTTTATTGGTTATCGGCCTGATTGTCACTTTGATTTTCCCGCCTTTAGCCAACGAGATTAAACAATTGGCCGTTCATTTCCCGGGAATTGTTGAAAAAATAGGTTTGAGCATTCAACAATGGTGGCAAGATTATAACCTGGGAACTAATTTACAAACATTTTTAGACCAGATTAGCAACAGGTTGAGCCAGGCCGCTTCCAGCGTTTTTGCGACGACAGTTAATCTTTTTGGCGGTTTGTTTTCGGCCGTCGTTATTTTGGTTATCTCCTTTTATCTATCCGTTCAAGAGAAAGGAGCTAAAAGGTTCTTGGTTTCTTTAACGCCTGGCGAACATCAAAGCTATCTGGCTGATTTGATTGACCGGATTGAGAATAAAATAGGCGGTTGGTTAAGGGGCCAGTTAATTCTGATGCTAATTGTCGGCTTGCTCGTTTTTATCGGCCTTTCTGTCTTGGGCATCAAATATGCTTTAGTCCTGGCCGTGATCGCCGCTCTTTTTGAAATTGTTCCCTTTATCGGCCCGATTTTAGCCGCCTCGCCGGCCGTTATTTTGGCTTTCTTTCAATCGTCTTTCTTGGCTTTATTGGTTATTATCCTTTATATTGTCGTTCAGCAGTTACAGAATTATCTGATTGTTCCCCAGGTGATGAAAAGAACGGTCGGCTTGAATCCGGTAGTTATTATTATTGTCCTTTTAGTCGGCGGCAAATTGGCTGGTCTTTTGGGAATTGTTTTAGCTGTTCCGGCCGCCGCCGCCATCGCCGAATTTTTGAAAGACCTCCAAAAGAAAAAGGCCTAAAAAAGTAGAAATTAATTTTTTAAAAAACTGTCCTTGCCAGAAAGGGCAGTTTTTAGATACAATTAGACTATGGCTAATCTATACATTCTGGCCACTCCTATTGGCAATTTAGGAGATTTTTCTTTAAGAGGATTGGCGGTCTTGAAAGAGGTTGATTTAATTTTGGCTGAAGATACCCGGACAACCAAAAAACTTTTAGCCCATTACCAAATTGATAAAGCAATTATCAGTTATCATCAGCACAGCCGTTTGGCTAAAGTCAAGTATATTTTGGAGCAATTGAAACAGGGTCAAAAAATAGCTTTGGTTTCGGAAGCTGGCACGCCCGGTATCAACGACCCGGGAGCTAAACTGATTGATTATTTAGTTAGCCAGCTGCCCGATTTGAATGTTATTCCCATTCCCGGCCCTTCGGCTTTGATTACCGCTCTAAGCATATCCGGCCTTTCAGCCGACAAGTTCATTTTTCTCGGCTTCCCGCCGGCCAAGAAAAAAAGAAAAAAGTTTTTTGAAGAAGTGGCCCAAGCTAAGCATACGGTTGTTTTTTACGAATCACCTCATCGGATTTTGAAAAGCTTGAACGAGCTTGCCGTCGTTCTGAGCGCCAGCGAAGAATCTCGCAAAAGACGGTTAGTTATTTGCCGCGAGCTGACTAAAAAGTTCGAGACCATTTATCGAGGTCAGGTTAAAGAAGTAATTGAACAAATTAAAAATCCGCCGACCGGCGGGAAAATCAAAGGCGAATTTGTTGTCGTTGTTGGCAGAAAATAAGATGGCTTAGAAATTTTAAAAGATATTTAGTAATAAATTACAGATGGTAAAACATAGAAAGAGAAAAATAGATTTTATGAAAAAATTTTATATTTCCACGGCACTTCCATATGTGAATTATAGTCCCCATGCCGGATTTGCATTAGAGCTTGTTCAGGCTGATGTTCTAGCTAGATATCATCGGCTTTTAGGCGAGGATGTTTTCTTTTTGAGCGGGACAGATGAGAACAGTTTAAAAAATGTTCAGGTAGCCGAAAAAGAAGGAATAGAGGTAAAAGAATTCGTTGATAGAAACGCTCAAAAGTTTTATGACCTAAAAAAGGAAAGTATTCTGAATCTTTCTTTTGATGATTTTATTAGAACTACCGAAAAACGGCATATCGAAGGGGCTCAAAAATTATGGCTGGCTTGCCAAAAAGATATTTATAAAAAAAAGTATCAAGGGCTTTATTGCTTAGGGTGTGAAGAATTCTATAAGGAGGATGAATTAGTTAATGGGCTTTGCCCGGAACACAAAACCAAGCCGGAATTAATAGAAGAAGAGAATTATTTTTTTCGGCTAGCAAAGTATCAAAAGCAATTAAAAAAGATTATTGGGGGTAATCAAATAGAGATAATTCCTCAAACTCGAAAAAATGAGATTTTAAGTTTTATTGATTCCGGCCTGCAGGATTTTTGTATTTCTCGTTCAGCTGAGCGAGGTCGAGGATGGGGAATCCCGGTACCGGGGGACTCTTCGCAAATAATTTGGACTTGGTTTGACGCTCTAAGTAATTATATCAACGCCTTGGGATACGCAGGAAATAGTGACGAATTTCAAGAATGGTGGCAAAAAAACGAAAATAAATTGCATGTTATTGGAAAAGGGATTCTTCGCTTCCATGGGATATATTGGATTGCTATGCTTCTTTCAGCTAACTTAGTCTTACCTAGAACTATTTTTGTTCATGGTTATTTAACTTACGAAGGCCGGAAAATGTCTAAATCATTAGGTAATATTGTAGATCCTTTTGAACTAGTTAAAAAATATGGCACCGACCCGGTTCGTTATTACCTCTTGAGGGAATTTGCTAGCACCGAGGACGGAGATTTTTCCATTAAGCGTTTTGAAGAAAGATATAATGCTGACTTGGCTAACGGCTTAGGCAATTTAGTCAGCCGCGTCTTGGCTCTTTCGGAAAAAGTAAAGCCGGTTAAACCAGATTCGGCTGATGACCAATTGGCTCAAGAGATTAAATTAACCCAAGAAAAATACCGAAAGGCTATGGAAGAAATAAAATTCAATGAAGCTCTGGAGGTAATTTGGCAACTGATTAGCGCTGGCGATGAATTTGTTGACAGAAATAAGATTTGGGAATTAGTCAAAACAGATTCCGAGAAAGCTAAAAAAGATTTAGGGGCGCTTTCGAACGCTTTAAAAGAGATTAGTCGGTTATTAAAACCGTTTATGCCGGAAACTTCCCAAAAAATCCTGGTTCAAGTCAAGCGAAATAAAAAAACCGAGGCTCTTTTCCCTCGGCTGTGAGCGCTGATTAAAATTAAGACAGGAAAACCAGACCGAAAAGATTCGGTTTTTTTAGTAGACGATTAAACCAATAATGCCGCCGGCGAAACAAAGCAAAGCAAAAATTAAAGCGAAACGATAGAAGTTCATTTTTTCGGCCAATTTCATTAAAAAGGATAAACTGATTAAACCGGCTAAGAAACTGGAAATCAATGAAGGCCAGCCGGCTATTAAAAGAGGATTTTTCCAAAAAAGATAGGCGCTGGAAGCCAAAACCAGGGGGGCGGACATCATGTAGGATATTTTGAGAATTTGGCTTGGCGACAATCTACTTAAAGACAATCCAAAGATTGTTGTCCCGGAACGGGAAAGGCCGGGGATAACGGCCAGTCCTTGCAAAAATCCGACCAAACCAGCTAAGACAGTCAAATTTTTAATTTGACCCAATCCGAGAAAATTTCTGAATTTGTTTGCGTAAGCGGTTAAAAACAAGCCCAAGCCGACAATCAGCAAAAGAATCGCCCCGGTTGCCGCCTGGCTAATCAGTTTATAGAAAGGATAACCAATAGCCAGGGAAATAACGGTCGCCATAATCAGAAAACGGAGCAAAGAAGGGTTTTTCAGTAAAAGAACTTTCCGCCAATCCTTTCTGAAATAAATCATTACGGCCGAAAAAGTGCCCAGATGTAAAAACAGGGCTAGGTCAATCGGATTTGCTTCTTTAATTAAAAAATGACTGGCCAGAGCAACAATGCCCTCGCTGGAGATAGGAATCCATTCAAATATTCCTTGAAGAATGCCTAAGAAGATATAATTTACCATAAAACAAGTTATCCTAATTTATCTTATAATATAATCTATTACTTGAAAAGAGCCACGCAATAAGCTATTATGTTTTAAGTATGACTAATCCTTTCTTAATTGATAGTCACGCTCATATTAATTTTAATGCTTACAAAGACGACGGTTCCGAAGTGATTAAACGGACCTTAAAAGAAAATATTTGGTTGATTAATGTTGGCGCTCAAGACAGCACCAGCCGGCGGGCCGTTGAATACGCTGAAAAATACAAAGATGGGGTTTATGCGGCCGTTGGCTTACACCCCAGCCATGTTCATCAGGACAATCTTAAACAGGACAAAGGGGCTCAAGAAGAAAGTCGGGAATTGGAAGAATTTGACCCGGAGAAATACCGGACGTTATTAGAAAATCCGAAAGTAGTCGCTTTGGGCGAAATCGGTCTGGAATACGGCGATGGAATTAGTCAGTCAGCCAAAGACAAACAAAAACAGGTTTTATTGGAACAGTTAGAATTAGCCCGGCAGATGAATAAGCCGGTCATTTTCCATTGTCGCAAGGCCTATGACGATTTGATTGAATTACTGACCCAATTTCAGGCCGGCTGCAGCGGCTGTCCAATGGCTTGTCCGGGAGCTGATGCGTCTCAAATTAGAGGCGTTTGTCACTGTTTTATGGGTTGCTGGTCGCAAGCCGAGAAATTGATGGAAATGGGCTTTTATTTCGGCTTTAACGGTTTGATTACCTATGCCCGCGATTACGATAAAGTAATTAGAAAATTACCCTTGGAAAGAATTTTATTAGAAACCGATTGTCCCTATTTAACCCCGACGCCTCACCGGGGCGAAAGAAACGAACCTCTTTACATTAAGCTTGTGGCCGAAAAAATCGCCGAGGTCAAAGGAATAAAATTAGAGAAAGTCGCTCAACAAACAGTCAAAAATACCAGAGAGTTGTTTGGGATTTAATTTTAATTTTGAGAAATGAAATATAATCCAAATAAAATAGAAAAAAAGTGGCAGAAAAAGTGGGCCGAGCAAAAACTCTATCAAGCCAAGGATTTTTCCAAAAAGCCCAAAAAATATATTATGGTGGAATTTCCCTATCCTTCGGGTGACGGTTTGCATGTTGGCCATGCCCGCAGTTATACCGCCCTGGACGCTTTATCCCGCAAGAAAAGGATGGAGGGATTTAATGTGCTTTATCCGATGGGCTGGGACGCTTTCGGCTTGCCCACGGAAAATTATGCTATTAAGACCGGCATCCATCCGGCTAAAGTCACTGAAAATAACATCAAAGTTTTCAAAAAACAAATGAATTCTTTGGGCCTTTCTTTTGACTGGTCAAGAGAGATTAACACAACTGACCCCGAATACTATAAATGGTCCCAATGGATATTTCTGCAGTTTTTCAAAAAGGGCTTGGCTTATCAATCAGAAATGCCGATTAACTGGTGCCCCAGCTGTAAAATCGGTCTGGCCAACGAAGAAGTTATTGCCGGCAAATGCGAGCGTTGCGGCGCTCAAACTGAACGAAAAACCATTAAGCAATGGCTCTTAAAAATCACCGCCTATGCCGACAGGTTGATTGATGATTTGGAAAAGGTTGATTATTTAGAAAAAATTAAAAGGCAGCAGATTAATTGGGTTGGTCGCAGTTATGGCACGGAAATTAATTTTCCGGTCGTTATGGACGAAGCCAAGAGCGTACTTTTTGACCACGACCTTGCTTCGCAAGATCGTGGAATCAAAAGGCACGCCCTTAGCATTACTGTCTTTACCACTCGGGTTGATACCATTTTCGGCATTACCGCTATGATTATTGCCCCGGAACATCCTTTGTTGGATAACTTGACTACTCCGGAGAACAAAGAAAAGGTTAGGGAATATGTTTTGGAATCCAAAAAGAAAAGCGAATTCGAAAGGACCCAATTAGATAAAGAAAAAACAGGCGCTTGCCTGGGTTCTTATTGTTTGAACCCGATTAATCAGGAGAAAATACCCATCTGGGTCAGTGATTATGTCATTGCCACTTACGGCGGCGGGGCAGTTATGATTGTCCCGGCTCACGATAAGCGAGATTACGCTTTTGCCCAGAAGTATGGTTTGGCAATCAAAGAAGTTATTGCCGGCGGTAACATTTCTAAAGAACCTTATACGGAATATGGTCAGTTAGTTAATTCAGGCCAGTTTAATGGTCTATCTTCTCAAAAGGCGGTTAAAAAGATTACTGGATGGCTGGTTAAAAACAAGTCGGGCCGGCAGACGATTCAGTATAAGCTGCGCGATTGGATATTTTCTCGTCAGCATTATTGGGGCGAACCGATCCCGATTATTCACTGTCCAAAATGCGGCGCGGTTGCCGTCCCGGAAAAAGATTTGCCGGTCAAGTTGCCTCATGTCCGGAAATATCAGCCAACAGACACAGGGGAATCACCTCTTTCGTCTATTGGGAAATGGGTTAACGTTAAATGTCCTCGATGTGGCGGGCCAGCTCATAGAGAGACTGATACTATGCCTAATTGGGCCGGCTCTTCCTGGTATTTTTTAAGATACATTGATCCGCATAACAATAAAGAATTGGCTGATTTTAAAAAAATGAAATACTGGCTGCCGGTTGATTTATACAATGGCGGCATGGAGCACACTACCTTGCATTTGCTTTATTCTCGTTTTTGGCATAAATTTTTGTACGATTTAGGAATAGTCCCGACTATTGAACCCTATCAGCGTCGTTATTCTCACGGGGTTGTTTTGGCCGAGGATGGCCGCAAAATGAGCAAGAGTTTTAATAATGTTATTCGGCCTGACGATGTTATTAAAGAATATGGGGCAGATACTTTGCGGATATATGAAATGTTTATGGGCCCTTATGGTCAAATGATTAATTGGAGCACCAAAGGAGTCCAGGGCTGCTTCCGTTTTCTTAATCGGGTTTGGCAAATGTTTGACGACCAGCAAAAAATCGGCTCTAAAACTGATAAAGAATTGTTATCTAAATTGCATCAGTTGATTAAAAAGGTCAGTCATGACCTGGAAACAATGAAGTTTAACACCGCAGTGGCCTCTTTTATGGAATTTACCAATCTTTGGGCTGAAGAGAAGCGAATTTTGAATAAGCTGGAAGCAGAAACCTTTTTGCGCTTGCTGGCTCCTTTAGCCCCTCATCTGAGTGAGGAATTATGGGAAAATTTTGGCCGCAAGAAAAGCATCTTTTTAGAAAAATGGCCTCAATACGACAATAAATTAATTGAGGAAGAGACCTGGCAATTAATTATCCAAATTAACGGCAAAGTTAGGGATAAAATAGAAGTTAAGAAAGATGTCTCCGAGGCCGAAGTCAAAAAAATAGCTTTATCTCGGGAAAGAGTTAAGAGTTGGCTGGCCGACAAGGAGCCAAAAAAAATCATTTATATTCCCAATCGTTTGATTAATCTGGTTGTTTAAAAACAATGGAAATTATCAAAATTGATTTATCCATTGATTGGCCGGATCCGTTTATCATTAAAAAAGCAGCCGGGGTTATCCAAGCAAAGGGCAGTTTGGTTTATCCGACTGATACGGTTTACGGTTTAGGAGTTGACGGACTAAGCGTTCCGGCGATTGAACGGCTCTTTAAAATAAAGAAAAGACCGGCCAGCAAGCCGGTGCCGGTTATTGTTCGGGACATGGCTATGGCCAAGCGATTGGCTTTGATTGACAGGCAAACCGAAAGAATTTTGGAGGCGGTTTGGCCGGGCCCGGTAACGGTTATTTTAAGAAAAAAAGAAATTGTCCCTGATATTTTGACAGCCGGTCAATCAACTATCGGTTTAAGAATTCCCGATTGTAAATTAGTCCGGGCAATTATGAATAACCTAGAAGGACCGATGACAGCTACCTCGGCTAATTTTTCCGGCCAGCCGTCTTTGACTTCCTCTAATCGGGTTATTGAAACCTTTAATCGTGCTTATCCGCGGCCGGATTTAATTTTAGCAGCCAGACATTTGCCGGCGAGCCCTCCGTCGACCGTCTTAGATTTAACCGGTCCTCAACCGAAAATTTTGCGTGTTGGCCCAACCAACAAGAATGACTTGTTGAAATTACTTAGAACATAAAAATCCCTTGGCCGGTTTAGCCGAGAGATTTTTGATGGTGCCGACGGTGGGATTCGAACCCACAAGGGCTTGCGCCCATACGATTTTGAGTCGTACGCGTAGGCCAGTTCCGCCACGTCGGCCTATTAATATTCTCTCTTAAAATTCCTTTATTGTCAATTAGGAAAAATTAGAGTATAATGTATAAAACATGGCCCAGGTAATTAGTTTAGTCAATCAAAAAGGCGGCGTTGGGAAATCTACCACGGCGGTTAATTTAGCCGTTTATTTAGCCGCTTTGGGCAAATATGTTCTTTTGGTTGATGTTGACCCTCAAGCTAATGCTACTTCCGGAATCGGCCTTGACCCTCAAAATATTCCTCTGAATTTGTACCATTCTTTAATCGGCGGCCTTCTGCCCGAAGAAATTATCCGACGAACGGCTCTCTTGGGCTGTGATATAATGCCGGCTGCTCCTGATTTGGCCGGAGCGACTGTTGAATTGGTTTCCCAAAATAATCGGGAATTTAAACTTTACGAATTGCTCCGCCGGATTAGAACCGACTATGACTATATTTTAATTGATTGTCCGCCCAGCTTGGGCCTTCTAACTGTTAACGGCTTGGTCGCGGCCGACGAAGTGATTATTCCGGTTCAGTGTGAATACTATGCTTTAGAGGGATTGGGCCAACTTCTGAAAACCATTGACTTGGTCCAGGAAAATTTAAATAGTCCAACTAAAATCAGAGGCGCCTTGTTAACGATGTATGACCGCCGGAATAAACTTTCCCGTCAGGTTCGCAAAGAAATGGAGAAAAATTTTACTAATTATGTTTTTGAAACGATTATTCCTCGTTGTGTTAAATTAGCCGAGGCGCCCAGTTTCGGCAAATCAATTCTTCAATATGACCCTCATTCTAAAGGAGCCCGAGCTTATCGCCAGTTAGCTCAAGAACTGGTTGGCATTGGAGAATAGGTGAATGCCGGTCAAATGGAAATATTTTGCCGGTTGGATAAAATTTTATGGAACAAAAACTAGGCCAGGGGCTGCAATCCCTTATCCCTAAAAAACAATCTAAAATGGCTTATCTGATAAAAAACGAAAGCCGGAAGAAAATTTGGTTAGAGCCGAAAAAGGAAAGCATTTTTAATATAGAAGTTGACAAGATTAAACCTAATCCGAATCAGCCGCGCAAAGAGATGTCCGAAGAAAATTTAAAAGAAATGGCCGATTCAATTAAAGAACATGGCATTCTCCAGCCATTAATCGTCACTAAAATTGAAAAGCCGACTGAATGGGGGCGTCAGATGGAATACGAATTAATTGCCGGTGAGCGAAGATGGCGAGCGGCTAAAATAGCTGGCCTTCCTCATGTGCCGGTGATTATTCGAGACAGTTCGGCTTATGAAAAATTGGAGCTGGCTTTGGTTGAAAATCTTCAGCGGGAAAATCTCAATCCGATTGAAGCGGCTCAGGCCTTTAAACAGCTTCATCAAGACTTCAAATTAAAACATAGTCAGATTGCCCAGAAAATAGGTAAAAGTCGGGTAACGGTGACTAACGCTTTAAGATTATTAAATTTGCCGCCGATAGTTCAAAAAGCAATGGCCAGCGGTCGGATTAGCGAAGGCCATGGTCGGGCTATTCTCATGGCTAAACCGACAGCTCGGTTGTCTCTTTATCGGACAATTGTTAAGGAGAACTTGGATGTCCGTCGGGCCGAAGAAAAAGCCAGGCAAGTAGCCGCTTCCAGTCCTCATGCCAGCGGTCCCAAGAATATTCTTTTTAAGAAAAAAGAAAAAGACCTCTCTGAGGTCTTGGGCCGACGAGTCAGCATTACCCAAAGAGGTGGCCGAGGTTATTTAAGGATTGAATTTGCCGACCAGAAAGAATTAGATAAATTAGTCGATTATTTATTAAAGTTTTAAGCTCGGTTATTTCTCTTTTAAGGCAGCTTTAATTTTGCTTTTAGCTAAATTAGTTTTAACAAATTTAAGCCAATCTTGATTTGGCTTTTTGTTTTTCTGCATAATAATTTCAACCACTTGGCCGTTTTGCAAGGGCTGAGAAAGCGAACTAAGCTTGCCGTCTATTTTTGCTTCGCGGCATTGATAGCCAATATCGGTATGAACCTGATACGCAAAATCAACCGGGGTTGCCCCTTCAGGCAAATCAATGACATCGCCCTTAGGTGTAAAAACAAAGATACGGTCTTTTAAAAAATCAATTTTTAATGAATCAAGGAATTCTTGATTTGAGTCAAATCTTTCTTTTTGCCATTCTTGGAGCTGCTTGACCCAAATAAATTCTTTTTTAGTTTCTTTTTTGGGTTTTTGCTTAAGGATTTTTTCTTTAATATATTCAGTCAGCCCTTTTTTTTCGCTATAGAACCAATGAGCGGCGATGCCGTATTCAGCTTCTCGATGCATTTCCGGAGTACGGATTTGAAATTCAGTAATTTTACCGCCTTGGCAAAAAACGGTTGTATGAAGAGACTGATAGCCGTTGGGCTTGGGAATGGCAATATAATCTTTGATTCGGCCGATGAGAGGTTTCCATTTTTTGTGAATAATTCCCAAGGCGGCATAACAGCTTTCCACGTCTGGAACAATAATTCGCAAGGCAACCAAATCATAGATTCTATGCCAGTCCATATCATGACGTTGCAGTTTTTTATATAAGCTGTAATAATGCTTCGCTCGAGCGTGAATTTCAATCACCTTAACTCCTTCTCGGACCAGAACCTTTTTAACCAAGGGAATAATTTTCTGAATATATGCTTCAATTTGGCTATATTTGTTTTTAACTTGATTGATTAATTTTTGGTATTCTTGAGGATAAGCGTAAGCGAAAGCCAAATCTTCCAGTTGCCCCTTTAATTCGCCAATGCCTAAACGATAAGCTAAGGGAGCGTAAACCTCTAATGTTTCCAGGGCTAATCTTTTTTGCTTTTCCGGCGGAAAGACAGAAAGCGTTTTTAAGCCGTGAAGACGATTAACTAGCTTAATGACGACTACCCGAATATCTTGAGCCATAGCCAAAAAAAGCTTGCGCAGATTTTCTATGCTTCGGACGGCTTTTTGATGCTCTATTTTACCAACATTGGTTACTCCTTCAACTAAAAAAGTAATTTCCGGACCAAATTCTTTTTTGAGACGCTCTTTATCTGTCTTGGCTCTTTCTAATATCTCATGGAGAATAGCTGTGGCGATACTGCTTGAGTCCAATTTCATCTTGGCTAAATCCAGAGCAATTTCCAAACAGTGGTCAAAATATGTTTGGCCGGAACGGCGGACTAATCCTTGATAATTTTCTTGGGCGAAAAAACAGGCCCTGGTAATCAAGTCAAAATTCAAATTAGGATTAATTTTCTTTAGTTCTTCTATGAATCGTTCTATTTCCATGTTCTTATTCACATTCTTATTTTAATGGCTTGACAAAGGAAGGACAAGACCTATAATTAAAACAAATGTTCTTTTTTAATTAGGCAAAAGAGATAGGTCCTCTTTTCTCGGAAAGGAGGTTTTTGTTATGAAAGAGGCGAGAGAAAAAAGAGTTAAAGCTACCCTGGTGGTAGCCGGTTTGCTGAAAAATCAAAGAGGAGAAACCCTGCTGGTGGAGCGGAACGGCGATTGGACCCTGCCGACTGGACATATGGATGTTCGCCGGGATGCTGATTTAAGAGAAACTCTTGACAGAGAAATGAAAGAAGAATTAAAAGGATTGAAAAGTCTGACCATTATTGAAGCCTTAGACACCTTTGTGAGGTATTCCGAATTGGTTAGGAATAAAGGCAGTTCCTTAAAACCCAAATCTATCGCGATTTATTCCTGCAATGTCCATGATAATGAGATTGAGTATTTTAATGAGGGAGGCAAGAGGAGAGATAAAATCTGGCTCAGGCCCTCCCAGGCCTTAAAACTGGCTAATTTGGACGATTTGGCAAAACTGGCCATAAGCAGATTTTTAGAAAAATACCCGGGGACTGCCAAAACTGCCAAAAAAGAGGAAGAAGAAAATCAAAATGGGGGAAAATGCCTTGACAAAGGATCCGGCAAAGGAATTTTTGTGGAGTGTCAGACTGCTTAGAAAGTGTTTAGAAATAAAAGAGGTTTATCTCTTAGCCATTGGCCCCGATTTGTAAAAAACGAATCGGGGCTTATTTTTTTCCGTAATCGCATCCCTTGTTGCTGCATTTAACCTGCTTGTTTTTTGTCTCAACCAATAAAGAACCGCACCGAGGACATTTTTCTCCGGTCGGTTTATCCCAGAGGGCAAAATCGCATTTAGGGTAACGAGAGCAGGAATAAAAGGTTTTGCCCTTTCTGGTTTTTCTTTCAATAATTTCTCCCTGAACGCATTTAGGGCAATTGACTCCGGTAGAATTAACTATTGGTTCGCTGTATTTGCATTCAGGGAAACCGGGGCAAGCGTAAAATTTACCAAAGCGGCCCAGCTTAATCACCAATTGGCGGCCGCACAAGGGACATTTTTTGTCGGTTGGCTCCTCAATTTTTTTCTTAACGACCTCTTCATATTTTTTAGTTAAATTATCTTGGAAGGGCTGGTAAAAATCATTAATCGTAGTCGTCCATTCGGTTTTGCCGATGGCGATTTTATCCAAAGCGTTTTCCATTTGAGCGGTAAATTCAAAATCAACGATTTTGGGAAAATGTTCAACTAAAATGTCATTGACCAAAAAACCGATTTCAGTAGGCGCGAATTTTCTTTGCTCGTTTTTCTGGACGTAATTCCTTTCCTGGATAGTGCCGATGATTGGCGCATAGGTTGAAGGCCGGCCAATGCCGTATCCCTCAAGAGTTTTAATTAAAGCGGCTTCGCCATAGCGGGCCGGCGGTTGAGTAAAGTGCTGTTCCGAAAAAAGCTTAATCAATTTCAGCATTTCTTCTTTAGCCAAGGAAGGCAGGATTAGCTCTTTTTGTTTCAGAGGATAAACCCTAAGAAAGCCGTCAAATTTAATCACCGAACCAGTTGTCCGGAAAAGATAATTTTTGGCCTGGATATCTACGCTAGTTGATTCCAAAAGAGCTGGTTTCATCTGACAAGCGATAAATCTTCGCCAGATTAAGTCATAAAGCTTGGATTGATTTTTATCTAAGTATTTTTTAATTTTATCTGGCTGACGGCCGACCTTGGTCGGTCTAATGGCTTCATGGGCTTCTTGGGCGCTTTTACTTTTGGTTTTGTAGATTTTGGGACTGGCCAAAGCATATTTTTGACCAAATTCTTTTTGAATCATTTCTCGGGCTTCTCTTAAGGATTCTGCGGAAAGGCTTAGAGAATCGGTCCGGTGATAAGTAATT
This sequence comes from uncultured Candidatus Saccharibacteria bacterium, assembly GCA_964467815.1. Classification (GTDB taxonomy): domain Bacteria; phylum Patescibacteriota; class Minisyncoccia; order Portnoybacterales; family UBA2143; genus CAYXST01. The sequence continues at coordinate 44,097 of CAYXST010000001.1, forward strand.
AGACCGGACGAGCCCTTGACTCCTTCATAAAGCTGCTGGGCTAATCTCATGGTTTGCTTGGCCGAGAAGCCTAATTTTTTAGCGGCTTCCTGTTGAAGGGCGCTGGTCGTAAAAGGCGCCGCCGGATGCCTTCTTACTTCTTTGCTTTTTATGTCAATTACTTGGTAAACGGCTCCCTTTAGATCGCTTAATGCCTTATCGGCCTGGCGGCTGTTTTTAATGCCTAATTTGCGGATAATCTGGCCGTCTTTTTTGATAAGATGGGCGATAAACTCGTCGGGCCGGTCTTGTTTTTTGAGTTTTGCTTGGATGGTCCAGTATTCTTCCGTCTTGAATTTTTCTATTTCTCTCTCCCGGTCGACAATCAGGCGAACGGCGACTGATTGAACCCGGCCAGCCGATAAGCCCCTGGCCAGCTTTTTCCAGAGAAAAGGCGATAATTTATAGCCGACTAATCTGTCTAAAATGCGTCGGGCCTGTTGAGCATTAACCAAATTCATATTAATTTGACGGGGATTTTCTAAGGCCTGAAGGATTGCTTTTTTGGTGATTTCATGAAAAACAATTCGCTGATAATTTTTTATTTTATCCGAATCCAGGACTTGGAGAATATGCCAAGCGATAGCTTCGCCCTCGCGGTCTTCATCGGTTGCTAAAATAACCAGTTCTTTTTTTTGAGCGGCCTCTTTCAATTTTTTGACTATTTTTCGCGCCTTGACCGGGATAACATATTTCGGTTTGAAATTGCGCTCAGGGTCAACGCCTAATTCTCCTTTAGGCAAGTCGCGAATATGACCATAGGAAGACTCAACCGAATAAGCGCGGCCTAAAAACTTGGCAATGGTTTTTCCCTTACTTGGTGATTCAACAATAACTAAGTTCATAAGCCTGAAATGTAATTATGGCCGCCCAAATTCTTGACTTTGCCTTTCATTTCCATCAAAATCAAAGCTGAATTAATGACGGCTGTTGGTAGTTTAGTTTGATTAATAATTTTGTCAATGTGGATCGGCTCTTGAGAGAGTTGTTTTAGGATTAAGGCTTCTTCTTGATTGTCGGGAACAATTTTCCTATTTTCTTGATTCGATTGGGTTAAGAGAGTTAAATTGAGTTCTTCTAAAACGTCATTGGCCTGATTGACTAACTTGGCTCCCATTTTAATCAAGTTATTGGGCCCCGACGAGTTTCTTGCAGAAATGGGACCGGGAACGGCAAAAACTTCTCTGTTTTGCTCTAAAGCGTCGCGAACTGTAATCAGGGCGCCGCTTTTCTCGGGCGCTTCAATAACTAAAACGCCTAAACTCAAACCAGCGATAATTCGATTGCGCTGGGGAAAATGCTGGGCTAAGGGCGGCGCCCCCAGAGGAAACTCGCTAATAATGGCTCCTTGTTGACTGATTTTTTCAGCTAAGCGGCGATTAATAAAGGGGTAAATATTTTTTTTGCCTAAACCTGATCCTAAAACCGCTATGGTCCGACCATTAACCGCTAAAGCAGCTTGGTGAGCTAAAGTATCAATCCCTTTGGCTAAGCCGCTAACGATAGTTAAACCGGCTTGGGCCAAGTCGGCCGTGATTAAAGGAGTAACTTGCTGGCCGTAAAGAGAAAGCTTCCTGGTGCCGACAATGGCTAAACTGAATTCGTCTCGAGAGGCGAACCGGCCTTTTAAATAGAGCAGAGCGGGCGGATTATATATTTCCCTGAGAAGACGAGGGTAATTGTTATCTAAGATAGTTATTAGGTCAATTCCTTCTTGGGCCAGTTTTTCCATTTCTTCATCAGGATTAATCAGTTGCCTTTGTTTTCTGATTTGTTCGATGACCGAAGAAGATAGACCGGCTTGAACAAATTGACTGACTTCGGCTGACCAGGCTTCGGCCAAAGAAGGGAAATAGGCCAATAGCTTTTTAAAACTGATTGGACCAAATCCGTCAATTAAATTAAAGGCGTTAAAATATTTGGCTTGGCTGATTTCGGCCATCTTTGATTTTAGTTTCTTAACCTTGACAAATTCTGCTATTTTGTTATACTATTCACAGAGTTAATCTGCAAAAGCCTGCCTAGTGAGCGGCCAATAACTGAGCTAACCCCTCCTACAGTTCAGCGAGGCCTAAATATTAGAGGTGATTTGCTTTTGTAAATTTATCTCTAAGGCTCCTAGGTGGGCTTGTGCAGATTAATTCTGAGAAATAGTTTTTTAACATAACATTTAAAAGGAGGTAGCGATGAATTATTGGAAATATTTTCTAAAAAAGGTTATTTGTTTTTTAGGGCTTTTGGGATTTGCGGCAGTTCTTGGCGGTTCGTTCGGGGCATTTGCCGGCAACCCTGACGGAATAACCGTTGCCCTGGCCGGAGCAGTTCTCGTCATATTTGTCTTTATCTCTAACCTTATTTGTGACCGTTTCTTGAACCGTCCATGGCCGCTGCCCCTGGACAAGAATTGGCAAAAACTCAAAAAATTAAAAAACTAATTTTGGCTTTCAGAGAGCCGCTCTAATTAAATGAGCGGCTTTTTCTATTTTTTCTTGGACAATTCTTTCTTCTTGGTCAGTGAATTTTCCCAGAACAAATTTCTCGGTGTCAGCATTTTCGGTTTGAACCGGTTTGAGGCCCATTCTTATTCGGGCAAAGCGCTTAGTCTTTAATTGATCAATGACCGACTGAACTCCTTTATGCCCAGCGGCTCCCCGATTTTGTTGGACCTTAATTTTTCCTAGAGGCAAATCAATGTCGTCGTGAATAATCAAAATTTCTTCAACGGGAATCCGGTAATAATCAGCTATTCTTTTGACAGCTAAGCCGGAATTATTCATAAAAGTATGCGGTTTGGCTAAAATAATTTTTTGACCATTAAAACTACCTTGGCTGATGGACGCTTTAAATCGCAAATCTACTTGCCAATCGTCTAATTTTAAAAAAACGGCTAATTTCTCAATTACCCGCCAGCCAAAATTATGACGGGTTTTTTCATATTTACTTCCGGGATTGCCCAAGCCAACGATTAGTTTCATAAATTAATATTTATTGATGGCCTTATTAATATACTCTTTGATTTCGCTGTAATTTTCTTGTCCGGCCCTGGGATAAACCACGGAAACCATTTGCTGGCCAAAAGGAACCAGGCCGCCGGTTAATAAATCGGTTTGTTTTTTATCAATGACTATGTGATTTATCTGATTTGTTTCCATTCCTTTAATAACTTGATAAAGATTTTTAATTTCTATCAAACCAAGGTCGGTTTGAAGATGGCTTTGCAGCTGATGGAAAATATTTAGATATATTGGCCAGTCCCATAAGGGATTAAGCGAGAGAACTTTTTGTTTGACCAGGCGAATAATTTGTTGTTGACGGGCCATTCTGTCGAAATCACCGTTGGGCGAAGTATAACGAGTCCGAATATATTTAAGGGCGTTTTCTCCGTCCAAATAACGCCAACCGGCGGCCAGATTAAAAACCTGATAGGTGTAATGAGGGCCGGGGAAATAGGGGTCATGAATGTTTTCAGGGACATAAACATTGAGTCCGTCGACTAAACTAATTACTTCTTCAACTACGGTCAAATCGACCATCAGGTAATGATCAACGGGCAATCCGGTAATTTCGCTAACCTTTTCTTTCAATCCTTCAATACCGACTAATTGGTAAAGAGAATTAATTTTAACTAAGTTTTCTCCTTGAGGAACTTTGACCAACAGATCGCGCGGCAAGGAAATTAAAATTAGTTTTTCCCCGGCTGAGCTTAAATGAACCAAGATAATTGTATCTGTCAAATCGGCGGCTAAGTAGCCTGGCCCAGGATGGCCGAGTAGAAGAATATTTTTTGGGGAAGCTTGACCGTTTTTATTTAAAGGCAATAAAGAAATAATTTTGGAAAAACCAGTTTCTTTTTTAGGGGCGATTTCTTCATTTGTCGGAGATATCTCTATTGAGGCAGCAGGTATTAATTGGCTAAACAAAAATATTCCCGCCAAAATCACTAAAGCTAAGCCAATCGTTTTTAGAAAATTTGTCATGACTAATATATTATATCAGATTTGACCTCTGGCCACAATTTGACGAGCGGTTTGATTTTCTTCGAGAAATAGTTTAGAATTAAGAGCAAGCTATCATTCTAAGAGCAAGGCCGAGAGATTCTCGTAATATTCTCTTGAGATTCTCTCTGTTCCGGGCAGGTTAGAATGACTGTAACTTAATGAAAAAAGCAATTCTTTTTATTTGGGAGATAATCAAAATAGTCAGTATCTCTCTGGCAATTATCATCCCGGTTCGTTATTATTTAATTCAACCTTTTTTTGTCCGCGGCGCTTCGATGACGCCTAATTTTGATAATGGCCAATATTTGGTTATCGACGAGATTGGCTATCGCTTAAAAGAACCTCAAAGAGGAGAAGTAATTGTTTTTAAATATCCCTTAGACCCTTCTCAGTACTATATTAAAAGGATTGTCGGCTTGCCTGGCGAAAGTGTGGGAATAAATGACGGGCAGGTGTTTATTTATGAGCAAGACAATCCTCTGGGAAAGGTTTTGGACGAATCTGGTTATTTAAGTACCGGCGTTATTACTTGGGGCGAAACTAAAATCAAACTGGGTCCGGACGAGTATTTCGTTTTAGGGGATAATCGTTCAGCCAGCTCCGATTCTCGCCAATGGGGCGTCTTGAACCAAGGAAATATTATTGGTCGAGTTTGGCTGAGGGCTTGGCCTTTTGATCAACTAACCGTTTTTTAAAATGTCGACCAAAAACAATAAGAAAAATAAAATAAAAAAAACTAAACCCAGACAGAGCAGAAGAACTTTCCAGGCGGTTAGAGGAATGCATGACATTCTGCCGGCTGACCAGCCATATTGGGAAAGAATCAATCAGGTTATCAAAAACTTGGCCCGGGCTTATGGCTTTGAACGTTTAGACACGCCTATTTTAGAAGAGACCGATTTATTTGTTAAAGGAACCGGAGCCGATACCGATATTATTGAGAAAGAAATGTATACTTTGAGGACCAAGGGCGGCGACCAACTGACCTTGCGCCCGGAATTTACGCCGGCCATAATGCGAGCTTATCTGGAAAACGGTCTCTCGGGCTTGCCTCACCCGGTTAGAATTTACAGTGTTGGGCCGATTTTCCGTTACGAAAGACCGCAAAAAGGCCGTTATCGGCAATCCCATCAGGCCAACTTCGAAATTATCGGCGAAAAAGAAGCGGTCATTGACGCTCAATTAATTCAGTTATTCTTTGCTATGAGCAAAGAGTTGAATCTCAAAAATTTAGTCGTTCAGATTAATAGTATTGGTTGCCCTAATTGTCGACCGGCTTATCGTAAAAAACTGGTTAATTTTTACAAAAACCGCAAGAAAGAACTTTGTCTTAATTGTCAAAAACGGTTGGAGCAAAACCCTTTAAGATTATTAGATTGCAAAGAGACAAAATGCCAGCGAATAGCCCAAGAAGCTCCTCAAATCATTGACCAATTATGTGGCGATTGCCACAATCATTTTAAAAATGTTTTAGAATTTTTGGATGAAGTTAATATCCCTTATATGCTCAATCCATATTTGGTTCGCGGTTTGGATTATTACACCAAGACAGTTTTCGAAGTTTTGCCTGAAGGCGAAGAAGGCGATTCTGCCGAAGGCGGAGCTCGTCAAAAACGGCAGATTGCTTTAGCCGGCGGCGGCCGTTACGATGGCTTGATTAAACTTTTAGGCGGCAAAGATACGCCAGCCGCCGGTTTTGCTATTGGCTTGGACAGAATAGTTAATTTGATGAAAGAAAAAAGTGTTAAAATTGTTCAGCAGAAAAGGCCTTTGGTCTTTCTGATCCAGTTAGGGGATTTGGCTAAGAAAAAATCTCTCAAGCTGTTTGAAGAATTAAGGCGAGCCGGTCTGGAAGTGGCCAGTTCTTTTAGCCGCGATACTATCAAATCCCAGCTAAAAACGGCCGATAGATTAGAGGCCCGTTTTTCTTTGATTTTAGGCCAAAAAGAAGTCTTAGATGAAACAATCATTATTAAAGAAATGGTTTCCGGAATTCAAGAAACGGTTCCTTTGGCTAAAGTAGTTAAAGAACTAAAAAAAAGGTTAAGAAAATAATAAACGATGAATAAGGAGCGAAGAGATTTATGGCTCTCTGTTCTCTGAATTTATGTGTCTTTTTTGCCAATTTGTCAAAGGAGAAAAAAAAGCCGAAGTTGTCTACCAAGATGAAAAAGTATTCGCTTTTAAGGATATTAATCCTTTGGCGCCGGTCCATATATTAATTATTCCCAAGAAGCATATCTCCAGCATTGCCGAAATTGAAAAAGGCGATACCGAGCTTTTGGGGAAAATGATTTTAGCGGCTAAAAAAATAGCCGACGATTTTGGTTTATCCGAAAAAGGATATAAGCTTTTATTTAGGGTCAAAGAATATGGCGGGCAAGTCATTGAGCATATTCATCTTCATTTGATTGGCGGAGCGCCTCTTTATGAAGATATTCATCCTTTAACGGAGGGAGATGAGCTTGAAAAATGAATGAGCAAAATTCTTTATCTCCTTTAGCCGATACTTCTAAAAAAGAGATAAAATTGACTTCCCGCAAGAAATGGCTTTGGCTGGGCATTGTTGTTGCTATTATCAATCCCGTTTTTGCCGGTTTGATTTTGGGCTTGGCCTTTTTGACCGAACCGGAAATGAAAAAAGAAGCCAAGATTATTTTAGCCGTGGCTATCATCTGGGGGGCAATTTATTCTTATTTGGTTAGCTGGTTGACCTCGCAGGGCTATTTGCCTGCTTATTAGGAATATTAGATGAATAAAAATTTCTATTACGCTACGGCTACCTTAATTGGCGCAATTGTCGGAGTAGGTATTTTTAGTCTTCCCTATGTGGTTTCTAGGGCCGGTTTTTTGCTCGGCTTATTTTTTTTATTTTTATTAGGCGGGGTGGCTCTGTTAATTCATTTATTTTACGGCGAAATTATTTTGCGAACTCCGGGCAAACATCGTTTTGTTGGTTATGCTCAAATATATTTAGGCAGTTGGGGCAAGGCGTTGATTACCTTTACCTCCGTTTTTATTTTCTACGGCGCCTTACTGGCTTATATCATTATCAGCGGGAAATTCCTCCAGATCATTTTTGGCGGTTCCGAGTTTGTTTGGAGTCTGCTTTTCTTTGTTTTTTGTTCTTTGGCTATTTTTTCCGGCTTGCGGGTAATCGCCCAAATAGAAATTCTGATGTCTCTTTTTTTGATAATTATGGCGATTTTCATATTTGTTAAGGGCTGGCCGGCTGTTAAATTAGATAATTTTTTTACTTTGGACTGGTCATATTTTTTTCTGCCTTACGGAGTGATTCTTTGGGCGGTTACCGGAGGAGTGGCTCTCCCGGAAATGAAAGAAATTTTTAAAGAAAATTACCGATTTTTCAAAAAGGCGATTATTTGGGGAACTCTTTTGCCGGTCTTTCTTTATGCCCTTTTTGTTTTTACGGTGGTCGGCGTAACCGGTCAGCAGACTTCAATTGAAGCTATTAAGGGATTGGTTCAGGTTTTGGCTAACCACACCGTTATTTTAGGAGCTATTTTTGGCATTTTGGCAGTGACTACTTCGTTTTTGGTCATCGGCTTATCTTTAAAAAAGACCTTTTGGTATGATTACAAAATTAATAAGTATCTCTCCTGGGGGCTAACTTGCTTTATCCCATTGATGGCTTATCTGTTCCATCTGCGCAACTTTGTTGTTGTCATCGGTTTTTTGGGGGCGGCTTTATGCGGCTTGGAGGGTATTATTTTAATTTTAATTTATCAAAAGGCGAAAAAAATGGGACGGCGGCGGCCCGAGTATTCGCTCAATCTGCCGCGGTTGGTTAATTACGGACTAATTTTGCTTTTTGCCCTCGGCCTTGTTTATCAAATTATTTATTATCTATGAAAAAGTTTGAGCTTTTAGAGCATCGGGCGGATTTAAAAATTAAAGTTAAAGGTTCATCAAAGGAAGAACTTTTCCTTAATGCTCTTTTGGGAATGGAAGAAGGATTGAGACCGGAAACTAAAGAAACCAAAGAAGAAATCAAAAGAGAAATTAGAATAAAATCCATTGATTTACCGGCTCTTTTGATTGACTTTTTGAGCGAGGTTCTATATCTAATTCAAGTCAATAAAGAAACCTATCATAATATAGAATTCAAGAAATTTGCCGATACCGAAGTTGAAGCCGAACTTCTCGGTCAAAAAGTGGAAAGATTCGGCGAAGACATCAAAGCCGTGACGTATCATCAATTAGATGTTCATCAGAGAAAAGACGGAACCTGGGAAGTCACGGTTCTGTTCGATGTTTAGAAAAAATGATTAAAGTGAAAATACCATGATTTCTAAAAAAGATTTCAGAAAAATTTCAGATTATCTCTGGGAAATTCCCAAAACTTTTCGGGCTGATATGAGAGTGCCGGCCAGAGTTTATGTTTCAGAAAAGATGCTTGAAGAAAGTTTTAAAGATAGGTCCCTCGAGCAATTGGTCAATGTAGCCAGCCTGCCCGGCATTCAAAAATACGCCTTGGCCATGCCGGACATGCACGAAGGCTATGCATCATGCATAGGCGGGGTGGCCGCTATAAGAATTTCTGACGGAATAATTTCGCCTGGCACACAAGGATACGATATCAATTGCGGGATGAAATTGTTAAAATCGGAGTATTCAAAGACGGAAATCGAGCCGTATTTGGATAGATTGGCGACAGAAATCCAGAAAGAAGTGCCGTCTGGATTGGGACAGGGAAAGCAAATTAAGTTTTCAGTTAAACAAATCGACCGAATTTTAGAAGGCGGGATTCCCGAACTGATTGAGCAAGGTTACGGAGAAAAAGAGGACGTTGAGAATTGCGAAAGCAGAGGGAAAATGGATTGGGCGGATGCTTCTGTTGTTTCTGAACACGCGAAAGACAGAGGAAGAGACCAGGTAGGCACCCTGGGCAGCGGGAATCATTTTATGGAGCTCCAAAAAGTGGAGAAAATTTTTGACGAAAAGACGGCCGAAATTTTTGGTTTATTCAAAGACCAAGTCGTTGTCATGATTCATTGTGGCTCCAGAGGTCTCGGTCATCAGGTTTGCACGGATTATTTAAGAGAGTTTATTCCCTTAATGGAAGGGAAATACAAAATCAGGGTACCCGACAGGGAATTTGCTTGCGTTCCTTTCAATTCTCCAGAGGGCCAAAGATATTTCGGAGCAATGGCATCTTCCGCCAATTACGCTTGGGCGAACCGCCAAATGATAGCTTATTTTATCAGAAAAGCATGGAAATCGGTTCTGGGAGAAAAATCCTTCCCGCTCGCCGTTCTCTACGACATTGCTCACAACATCATCAAAAAAGAAAAATATGTAGTTGACGGAAAGGAGATTGAGGTAGCGGTTCACCGAAAAGGCGCGACCCGGTCTTTCCCGCCCGGCAGCCCGGAAATCCCGGAAAAGTATCGCCAAGTTGGTCAGCCAGTTTTGATTCCCGGTAGCATGGGCACTGCTTCCTATATTTTAGTTGGCACCAAAGAAGGAGAAACAAGTTTCTTTAGTACCTGCCACGGCGCCGGCCGGACTATGTCTCGTCATGCGGCTATGAGAAAGATTTCCGGTCCGGAAGTAGTCAGGCAATTAGAAGCCAAAAAGATTATCGTTAAGTGTCGTTCTTTGCGAGGCATTGCCGAAGAAGCGCCTTTGGCTTACAAGAATATTGATGATGTCGTTGAAGTGGTTCATCAAGCCGGTTTGTCCAAAAAAGTGGCTCGTTTGATTCCTCTGGCGGTTATTAAGGGTGAATGAGTTATTGTCCCAGTTTTCCTGTGAATTTTCTAAAAAAGCGGGCGAATTTGGGGAAAATATCCGCTTCTTGCCAAAAAAGCAATAAAATAGTATATTAAGATTAAGATGAAAAGTGATTTTTTCCATAGTCCGACCAAGGGTCGCCTTCAACTAACCAAAGTAACTAAGGAGATAGCCAATTTTATTGGCCAAGATGACCAGTCCAAATATCGTCTGGTTGTTGGCACCGATTCCAACGGCGGCAAAAAAACCGATTTTGTGACAGCGGTGATTATTTATCGAATTGGCCATGGTGGCCGTTATTTTTGGAAAAGGACCAACGGCCATAAAGTTTATCACACGCTTCGCGACCGTATTTACCAGGAGGTGGCTTTGTCTTTGCAGGTAGCTCAAGATATGCTCAAAAAGTTAGAATCTTCGCTGGCTAACGATAGTCTGCCTAAATACGATTTCCAAATTCATATTGACGTTGGCCAAAATGGGCCGACTCGAGAAATGATCAAAGAAGTGGTCGGCATAGTTCGAGGCAATGGCTTTAAGGCCAAAATTAAGCCCGAATCTTACGCCGCTTCCTACGTGGCCGACAGGTATACATAAATAGATTGATTAAGATCACTTGGAGATACTCGCTTTAGGCGGGTATCTGTTATTTTAGAGAAGATTTTGATAGGTTGACACTCTCCACGACTAAGGTCGGGAGATTCTTGCTTCAATGACTGTCTAACG
>CAYXST010000002.1:0-19253 GCA_964467815.1 uncultured Candidatus Saccharibacteria bacterium
AATTGGCTGCCGGGCTAGGACTCGAACCTAGATTTCCACGTCCAGAGCGTGGCGAGACTACCATTACTCCACCCGGCAATAATTAGATATCCAAGTACCTTCTAATAGCTATCCAGCTGCTGACGGTTCCCAAGGTAATGCCAATGGCTACTTGGAGGAAGAAAAGAGCGACAAAATTGACCTGGAAAAAGTAATAAAGGTCGGTGCCGGGCAGATAAGCGGTAATCTTTGGCGCAAGATACCACAAAAGCGGATGCAAGACAAGCAAAGCAATAACCGCCGCAATGATTCCGTAGATAGCCCCTTCAATAATAAACGGCCCTCGGACAAACCAATTGCTTGCCCCAACTAATTTCATCACCTTAATTTCTTTTTGGCTGCTGTAAATAGTTAAACGGATAGTATTGTAGCTGACTAAAGCGGCCAGGAAAGCCAAAATAATTAAAACGAGCAGACCGCCTTGGCGGATGGTCGTGGTGATTGAGGACAATCTGGCGATGACCGCCTTGTTCTCCAGATAATTAATCTTATCAATAATTTCTTGATATTTCGACTGATTTAAAAAACCGACAACGTTTTCGTACTGGGAAGCCATCTGGGCTTTAATATTGAGAGATGCTTTCAAGGGGTTGCTTTCTAATTCCCGCAAACTCTGAATTAGAACTTGGTTATCCTGATGTTTCTCTTTGAATCTGTTCAAAGCCTCCTGGCGGGAAACATATTCAACACTGCGCACCTCGTTCAGTTTAACTAATTCTTTTCTTGTTTCTAAAATATCCTTTTCGGAGGTATCCAATTTAAAATAGACGCTTACATCAATCTTGTCTTCCAAGTTGGTGATCAATGAACCAATCAAAACATTCATTAGCAATAAACTGATAATCCCCAGGATGGCTAAACTGATCATGCCAATAGCCGTAGCCGAAAGCCAACGGTTGCGCCAAAAACCCAACCAACCTGCTTTTATTACTCTGATTAAACTAGTGAACATAATCTTTAAAAAAAATTATAAGATATAGCGGCCGCCTTGTTCATCTCTAATGATTCTGCCCTTTTCCAAGATAACGACTCTTTTTTCCAAGCCGTTGATAATTTCCCGGTCATGAGTAGCCAGAACAACGGTTGTTCCCAATTCGTTAATTTTAATTAGGAGTCGGATAATATCCCAAGTGTGAAGACCGTCTAAATTTCCGGTCGGCTCATCGGCAATAAGCAATTTTGGCCGGTGGGCCAAGGCTCGGGCAATGGCCACTCGCTGTTTTTCCCCGCCGGAAAGCTGGCTGGGAAAATGATCGGCCCGTTCGACCAAATTGACTAATTTCAAAAGCTGGGGAACGTCTCGTTCAATCTCCTGATTATTCCGACCGCCCACCTCCATGGCAAAAGCAATATTTTCGTAAGCTGTTTTTTCAGGCAAGAGACGAAAATCTTGAAAAATCATGCCGATTTGCCGCCGCCAAAAAGGTAAGTCCCTGTTTCGAATTTGAAAAATATCATGATTGTGCCAAAGAATTTGGCCTTGGCTGGGCGCTTCTTCTCTAATTAAAAGCCGAATCAAGGTAGATTTACCGGCCCCGGAACGACCAGCTACACAGATAAACTCTTGCTCGCTAATGATTAAATTAATGTCTTCTAATGCCCGACAATCGGGCGGATATATTTTATAAATTTGTTTAAATTTTATCATGCCAATTGTGTCCAAAAATTATCATTTAAGGGCTGCCCTTAAAATGACGCCCTTTCCATCTTAGTTTTGATGGCTGATCAATGCCTAAAGACCATTGTTGGGCAAGGACGTTATTTTAAGGACAGCCCTTTTTCTGCTTGGATAAAGCCCTCAATAAATTTATCCAGTTTGCCGTCAAGTACTTTTTCCGGTTCAGATGATTTGACGCCAGTCCGGTGGTCTTTGACCATTTTGTATGGATGAAGGACATAAGAACGAATCTGGCTGCCCCACTCGATAGCCAAAGATTGGTCTTTCAATTCTTTCTTTTCTTTTTCTTTATTTTTCAAAAGATGCTGATGAAGTTTGCTATAAAGCAATTTCATTGCCTTTTTCTTGTTTTCGCCTTGAAGCCGTTCGCTTTGACAAGCGGCCACTAGACCGGTCGGCAAATGGGTAATTCGAATAGCCGACTCGGTTTTGTTAACATATTGCCCGCCCGGCCCGCTGGCTCGATAAGTGTCAATTTTCAAATCCTCCGGTCTGATGTTAATTTCCTTAATTTCAGTCAACTCCGGCAAAATTTCAACTAAAGCAAAAGAGGTCTGGCGCAGATGGTCGGCATTAAACGGAGAGAGACGAACCAATCGATGAACCCCGCCCTCGCCCTTTAAATAACCGTAGGCATAATTTTTCTCAACAAGCAAGGTAACATTTTTCAGGCCGGCTTCCTTGCCTTCTTTAATTTGAAGAACTTGAGCGGGCCATTTCTGATTTTGGCAACATTTTAAATACATTCGCAAGAGCATCTCGGCCCAATCTTGAGCATCAACTCCGCCAGCCCCGGCATAAATTGATAAAATAGCATTACGCCTATCGTACTTGCCCTTCAATTTCTCAGTTAAATCTTTCATTGAGCCATTCTATCATATTTTTTCAGCCAGGTAAATGAGCCGATGGGCAGAATTGAACTGCCGTCGGTGGTTTACGAAACCACTGCTTTGCCACTAAGCTACATCGGCGTATTCATAGTCGGCAAACGCCCTTTTTGAGCTCTTTTATTAGGGGCTCGCTTCCTCCGCCCATTTCCCTTATTAAGAGCGGCGATGGTTGCTGCTTGGAGCGGGATACGAGAATTGAACTCGTATCTCAACCTTGGGAAGGTTGCGTTCTGCCATTAAACTAATCCCGCCTTCGCTCGCCTCCGCGATTCAGGGAGTAAAAAAATATTCCCACCACTTCCAAAAATTAATTTCGGTTTGTTCGCCTCCCAGTTGAGATAAATCTCTTTGGCTGTCTCCCGGCGCAGTCAAGTAATCCTCCCCTTGGTAAAATTCATTCCCCTGGTCTAACTGTCCATTTTCTTCTCCGGAAATAATGACTAATTTCTCGCCGGGCTTTTGTAAATTAAGTTTAAGCCGGGCTTCTTTTTCTAAATAAGACTCTTCTCCAAAATATTCCAATAAATCAGCCAAGTGTTGGCCATTTTTTTCCAACCGTCCAATTTCTGATTTTAACTGATTGATTTCTTTAGTCAACTGATATTTGTGATAACTTTCCCGACCAACGCTGATGGTCAAAGCGATTAAGATAAAGACAATCAATAATAAAAAAAGTTTGGAACCAATTAATTTCCTGATGAAGTTTTGATGCTTTGCTTGAGAAACCATTTGACTGAATTAAATATTTTTGTTATTTTAAAAAAATGAGGATATTAACCCGTCGAAAAATTTTCCGCTTGACTTGGATTATTCTAGCCAGTTTAGTCGTTTTAAGCATGTTTGCCTTTTTGCTGATACCTTTGTTCTAATCATATCAGAAATTTAGTTGAGACAAAAGAGCTTAGTCAGTAGTTAAGGTCTTTTGCTTGTTTAGACATCTTTTCTTAAAACTTTCAAAAAAACTTCTTGAGGAATATTGACCTGGCCAAACTGTTTCATCTTTTTCTTGCCCTTTTTTTGTTTCTCTAAAAGCTTCTTTTTGCGCGTATAATCGCCGCCGTAAAGATAACCGGTTACGTCCTTGCGCCAAGCCCTGATTGTTTCTCGAGCAATAATTCTGTTAGCCGCCGAAGCTTGCAAAGAAACAGCAAAAAGCTGAGCCGGCATAACTCCTTTTAATCTTTTAACCAAAGCCCTTCCTGTTTGATAGGCCTTGTCCCGATGAACAATTCGAGAAAAGGCCTCAACTTTTTGACCGGCCACTAAAATATCCAGTTTAATTAAATCAGCCGGTTGATAATCTGTCAGCCGATAGCTCATAGAAGCATAGCCAGCGCTGATATTCTTTAACCGTTCATAAAAATCAACGATAATCTCGTTTAAAGGCGCCTGATATCCAATCAGTATTTTCTCCGAAGTTAAATATTGAGTTTCTTGATATTGGCCCCTGGTCTGACTTAATAGTTTCATAATTGAACCCAAATACTGACCGGGAGTAATTATTTTCAGCTCCAGCCAGGGTTCTTTTATCTGTTTAATTTTATCCATTTCGGGCAAATCAGCCGGCGAGGAAACAATTAATTCTTTTTCAGAAGATTTTGTGAACACCCGATAACTGACTGACGGCGAAGCAATGACCAAATTCAGGCCGTATTCCCGCTTTAATCTTTCGGAAACTATTTCCAGATGAAGCATTCCCAAAAAGCCGCCTCGAAATCCTCGGCCCAAGCCCGGAGAAGATTCCGGCTGATATCCTAAAGAAGCGTCGTTTAATTTTAATTTGGCCAAACTATCTTTCAATAAATCGTAATCATCCGGGTCAGCCGGATAAAAACTGGCGAAAATCATTGGTTCTGGTTCCCGATAGCCGGCCAAGGGATGTAAATTCATCGGAGCCGGGAAATTAGTTATTGTATCGCCAACCCGACACTGGCTAATTTTTTTCAGGCCGGTAGCTAAATAGCCGATTTCGCCAGCCTTAAGAAAACCTCTTTGGGTTAATTGCGGTTTGAAAATGCCTATTTCTTTCGTTTCAGTTGAAGCGCCTGAAGCGAACATGACAACTTGGTCGCCTTTTTTAACCTGTCCATCAACAATCTTGACATAGGCAATTACTCCCTGGTAAGGATCGTAATCAGAGTCAAAAACCAAAGCCCTTAAAGGAGATTTTAAATCACCGGCCGGTGAAGGAATTTTTTCGATAACCGCTTCCAAAACTTTTTCGATATTCGTCCCTTCTTTAGCTGAAATTTTGATTACTTCGTCCTGCTCAACGCCTAATAATTGGCTAATCTCTTTAACGGTTTCTTCTGTCCGCGCTTGGGCCAAATCAATCTTATTGACAACCGGGATAATAACCAAGTTCTGCTCTTGGGCTAAAGACAGATTGGCCAAAGTTTGGGCCTGAACTCCTTGACTGGCATCGACCAATAAAACAGCTCCTTCAACGGCGGCCAAAGAACGGGAAACTTCGTAAGAAAAATCAACGTGGCCGGGCGTATCAATTAGGTTAAGAATGTATTTTTCATACTCCATCCTGACCGGCTGCAGTTTAATGGTAATTCCCTTTTCTCTTTCCAAATCCATCATATCTAAAAACTGGGCCCGCATTTTTCTTTTTTCGACTGTTCCGGTTACTTCTAAAAGACGGTCGGCCAAAGTTGATTTACCGCTATCTATATGCGCGACTATAGAAAAATTACGTATATTTTGCATGATGCTCCATTATATTGTTCCTAATCTTTTTCTTCTTAAGAATTATCAATCTTGTCTATCCCTCGAGATATTTTTTACCGAGGGAACGGCCAAACAAAGACGTTAAAAAAAGTTTTAATTCGGTTAAGCGGAAGAGCCAAGCGCATAAAAGATAAATGAGCAGACCAAACAAACCGGCTAAACCGCCTTGAAACAATAAGCCTAAGCCGGTGGCCGTATCAACCAAAGAGGCCAAATATTGCAAAGATAGATAAGCGGCTAAGGCGGCCAAGCCGGAAGCAAGAATCATTTTGCCGCCGGAAAGAAAAATATTCTTTTCATCTAAGTTTTTAGGAGCCTCGCTCTTCATAAATTGAGGAGCGAAGCTCCTAAGTTTTTTCGCTATCTTTCTCCTTAAAGCGATAAAAAGCAAAATCAGGTAAAAAATGCTCCCGAAAGAAAAGCCTAAGGCCAAGCCGGAAACGCCCATTTTCTGGGCCAAAAACCAAGCGACGGGTAAACGAAAGGCCATCGCCAAAAGACCGATTAGAAATGGCGTCTTGGTGTCTTCCCAAGCGAAAAAGCCGCGCAAGAAAAGCAAGATTAAAGCTTCGGCAAAAAGGCCGATGGAAAAATAGGCCAAGGTCTGAAAAGTTAAGAGAGTATCCGGCCAACTGAAACGGCCGACGCCTAAAATGACCCGGACGATTTCTTCTCTCAAAACGATGAAGAGAGCCGCCGAAGGCAGGGTTAAAAAAAGGATTTGCCGCAGAGTTAAAGAAAACGTTTTGACAAAACCGATAATATTTTTCTTTTGAGCTGTTTGGGAAAGCTTGGGAAAAGCGGCTAAAACAAAGGAAATGCCAAAAACCCCCAAGGGAAAACTCCAAATGTTATAGGCCAGATTATAGACGGCAATACTGCCAACGGCCAAAAATGAAGCAAAAACGGTCATCAGCCAAAAATTAATCTGCGAAAGAGCCAAGCTTAAAATTCGCGGCGGCATCAGTTTAAAAATCCGCCGGACGCCGCTAAATCTAAAATCAAAAACCGGCCGCCATCTAAATCCGCAAAAATGAGCCGGAGGAATTTGAATCAACATATGGAAAAAAGCGCCTAAAACCACGCCATAAGCCAAGCCCAAGAGACCAAAATAATCGACTAAAACCAAGGTGCCGAAAATAATGCCCAGGTTATACATAATCGGCCCTAAAGAATAAACCAAGAAGCGGCGAAAGCTTTGCAAAATACCGCCGAAAACCGCGCTTAACCCCAAGAAAAAAGGACTCAAAAACATGACTCTGGTTAGCTGAACGGTCAACGATAACTTTTCCGAAGAAAAACCGGGAGCAACTAATTTAGCTAGCCAAGGAGCCAAGACGATTAAAAGAGCGCAAACAACTATTAAAGACAAAGCCATTAAATTAAGAACGCTGTTGGCCAAAGACCAAGTTTGTTTTTTGTCTTTCTGGAGATAATTGATAAAAACCGGAATAAAGCCGGCTGAAACGGCTCCCAAAACCAACAAAGAATAGACCATATCGGGAATGCGAAAAGCGGCATAATAGATGTCTAATTCGTCGCCGGCTCCGAAACGGCCGGCTAAAATTCTGTCCCGGAAAAGACCTAATAATCGGCTAATTAAAGAAGCCGCTCCTAGAACAACAGCGGCCGCGGCAATGGTTCTTGATGGGCTATTGAAAAATGATTTAATCATTATTCTTGAAACTATCACCGGCTAAAATCTAAAACTCAAAGGTTACTCCTAAAAATCTGTCCAGGCTCAAATCAGTTTTGAACTGCCAAGTATTGGCCGACCGGCTGGCTTGGTCCGGATACTGCCAAGAAAGCGACCAATCGGCCGGAAATTTCAATTGATGGCTGAATTGGCTGCCCAAACTGCCTGATTGCTTTTGAGCTAACAGGCTATAACTGTCGTTTGATTTATTCAAGTTTATTTTAAAAGGCAATTTGTATTGATAAGTCAAAGTGACCGTTTGACCGGGACTGACATAAAGCCAGTTGCCAAAGACGGTCTTGCCATTTTCTTCAAAAATATGGGTGCCGGTTTTCTGGTCAATAGTCATTTTGTTTTCAATTGAATCAACCAAAGAATCTTTTTTGAAACCCTGTTTTTGATAATCAATCGGCGGCTGATAAATTTCCAATGACTGACCGACGGCCGAGATTAACTGGCTGCCTTGAGGCAAATAAACTCTTAAATAATTGGCGTTGACCCGATTCCACCAGTCGTATTGAGCAGAGCCGCCTTGGTGCCGCCGAGTGATGGTTAAAGTGTCAACAATTGAACCGTCTTCCTGAATTTCGGCTTGATGTTCAATGGACTCCTGAATAACCCGATCGGTCTTATACCCGTTAATATTAGAAGAAACCACGCTTAAATAATCTTTTTCGGTAGTCAATAATTGGCCGGCCCACCCCTCGTCAACGGCTAATTTCTCTAAAGAAGCGTCTTTGAAATAAGTTAGGAGATGCTTTTCTTCAAGCGCGTTAAAAATAATTGCCAGGGCCTCTTTCCTTTGACTGTCTGAAAGTTGATTTAGCCCTTGAATAAATTGAGGAACAAAATCGGCTAAAATTTTCTTGGGCTGATTAAGTTCTTTGTCGTAATCAATTTCAACTTCGTACTGAACCAACTCAACAAAATTATCAGCCGTTAAAACGACTTCGTATTCAGGCATGGCCATCGGGCCGGTTAATCCCAGAAGCCGCTCAATAACCGTCGGAGTTAAACTGATGATTCCGTCAACAGTCGGACCGCCGGTTTTTTCGTAAAACCAAGCCACTTTCCCGGCCGAGGTCGGAAAATCAGCGAACCAATTAGCGTCATGCATTGACCAGGCTGTGCTGATTTTCTGGATCGGCCGGGGCGGAATAATTTTTTCCCGCAACTGACCGTCTATGTTAAAAATTCCTTCAACGAAAATATCTTTAATGGCTCCTCTGTCCAGGGTTAAAAGGCCATAGGTGCCGATAAAACCGCCAGTGGCGCGCATTTCGCTGTTGTTTTGAAAAATCAATAAATACTGGCGCGGATTGTCTTGCCCTAAAATATTTAAAAGAGCCGCTGAATAACCGGCTAACTGTTCAAGGGTTTTCTCAATTAGGGGCATCTTTTTATTCAAAGAATTGACCCCTTCCTGAAGATTAACCGGCAGGGATTCTACTTTAACTTGCTCCAATTCTTCCCGGGCCAATTTAATGCCGACCAGGGCCACGTTCAAACTGTTTTGGCTGTCCCCGAGCAAATCCGTTAAAGAGTTTCCGCCGGCTGAAACATCACTTTCCGCCAAATTGGCTGAATCAACCAAGCTAAATAAATTGCTCAAGGAAAAACCATTAATGGCCAAAGCCATGCTTTGACCGGCCCGGGCTAAGTTCTGGCCCACTTTGACCAAATGCTCTCCCGAAGAAACCAATTGACCGCCCGGCAATTTTTCTAAAATATTTAAAGTAAGCTGGCCTAATTTTTTAATCTCTCCTTCGGCTTGTTCAAATCCTGCTTGCGCTGAACTGAAATTCTGGGCCGCTTCCTGCCAATTGGCCTCTCCCAAAGATTGTTGAGCCGATAAAAGGTTTTGATAAGCGGCCAAGCTATTGCTTAAAACATCATCTTTGACGACTAATCCTTGGCTCAAACGAGCCGCTCCCGGAACGGTTAAGGCGATTAGAAAACCAGCTATTAAAAAATACAAAAACGGTTTAGCCGGTTTTAATCTGAATGAGGCTATTGGCGACAGCTTAATTGGTTTTTTCTTAAAAGAGTACTTTTGAGAAGCGGCTTCCGGAAAATAGAAATCTTCTAAAGAGATATCGGTTGGCTGACTAGCGACCGATTTGTTTAATACTTCAATTGGCTCGGCAACCGGTTCGTTGACTAGATTAACTCGGCTTTCCCATAAAAGATTATCCGCCGTTTCAATTTTTTCCAATTCAGATAAAATTTCCTCTTTGGTCGGTATTTCTTCATCTGAAAATATTTCTTCTTCAGGCAATGTTTCTTTATTCGGCAACGACCAATCTAAATCTCGGTTAATCTCCGGCTGGAATTCAGATAAAAAATCTTCTTTTTTAGGATGTGCCTCAACGGCTTTTTCTCTTTGCTTGTCTTCGCTTTTGGTTTTTTTCCCTTTTAAATCTAAAACTTCGGTCACTTGCTTGATTTTTTCCATATCTAAATCGCCCCGTTCGGTAACCGGTCGAATGTCAAATAAAGCAGATAGGACACAGTTCTTGCTCTGAGCCATACAACAAAGCACCCTGTTTAATGAGGGTGCTTTCATTATACCATATTTCTTTTTTATCCTCTAATCCACAACTTTGAGGCGTCAGTAAGGCATCCCTTTTTACTAATAAGACTAATAAGGGTTGCCATTGAGGATACGCCCTTTGCGAAGCAAAAGACGTATCCGAAAGGGCGACCCTTTTAGGTCAAAGGAAACGCTCTAGAAAACAGTTTTGATAAATAGCCAATGTCTCTTGGGCCATTTTTGGCCAACTATATTCTTTTATCTTCTCAAAACCTTGAGAAATCAACTTCTGCTGAAGAGACTTATTTTTTAAAACAAGTTTAATTTTTTCAGACATTTCTTCAATGTCTTCGGGATTAAAATAAACTGCGGCCCGGCCTAAAATTTCAGGCAGACAAGCGGCTTTTGAAGAAACAACCGGCAAGCCGTAAGCCATTGCCTCCAAGGGAGGCAGGCCGAAACCTTCGCCAAGCGAAGGGAAAATATAAAGCGCGGCCCGCCGATATATCAAAGAAAGCTCCTCGTCAGAAACAAAATCAGTAAAAATTAGTCCGGGCAGCTCGCCAAATTGGTTTTGGAGCCGTTGGTAGAAATAATCTAATTGGCCGACTAAAATTAGTCTTAAATCTGATTTTTCTTCCTGAGTTAATTTCTGAAAAGCCAAAATTAATCTTTCCAAGTTTTTGTGAGGATAAGCGTTGCCGACGTAAAGCAAATAGGGCTTGTTCTTATTAAGCTGCTTCCGATTCGTCCAGAAAGTGTCTGGCGCTCCCTCATAAACCACTTCTATTTTCTCCGGGCTAATTCTGAAATACCGCAGAATATCCTTCTTGGTGTAATGAGAAACAGCAATAATTTTTTTAGATTTTTTGACGGCCAATCGAATAACCAATCGGTAGGCTAAATTTTTTAACCAGTAACGGATTGGCCCTAAAGCAGAAGCTCGGCGAGTGGGAAATTTCTTCAGGACCAAGTCATGAATAGTTACTACAAAAGGGCCTCTATAAAAAAGAGGGACATTGAAATGAGGAAAATGCATCAAATCAACCTTAGCTCGCCGGATTTTCAACGGCATCAGGATTTGTTCCTTGAAAGTATACCAGCGGCAATCAGCCAGAACTTTTCTGAAATTAGGGTTGTCCGGCCGATATTCATGCCAGTTATCTCGGCGAAGGAAAATGACGTATTGATTCTTTGAATCAACTTTTTCCAAATTTTCAATCAGCTTTTGGAGATAACGGCCTAATCCCTTTTGTTTCGGCCCGTAAAAACGGGCGTCAAGACCTATCTTCATAGGAGCGGGTCAATACTTTTAATGTCTGCCTGGCACATTTTTTCCAAGAAAACTTTTTGGCCTGACTAATGCCTTTTTCAATTAATTTTTCTTTCAGCATGTTGTCCGTCAGAACCGTTTCCATGGCCCAGGCCAATTCATCAATATGATAAGGGTCAATCATTAAAGCGCCCCGGCCGACCACTTCGGGCAAAGAAGAAACGTTAGAAACAATCGTCGGCACTCCGCAAGCCATCGCCTCCAAGGGCGGAAAACCAAAACCCTCAAAAAAACTGGGATAGACAAAAAGCTCGGCCAGATTATAGAGATAGGGCTTGTCCACTTCCTCAATAAAACCGGTAAAGAATATATCTCGGGCCTGCTTTGATTGGTTGGCTGTTTTGAAAATATCCTTGTCAAGCCAGCCCTTAGCTCCGGCGATAACCAAATTAACCGGCCGTTTTCTCTTTAATAATTCAAATGCCTTGATTAAACCGATAATATTTTTGCGGGGTTCAATCGTGCCAAAGTATAAAATGAATCTATCCGGTAAATTGTACTTCTTTCTAACGGCCGTTAATTTAGGAGCGAGGCTCCTTAATTTAGGAGCCTCGCTCCTCATATTACTCCTTTTTCCTATTGGCCTGAATTGCTCGCCTATTCCCGAATAAATCACCCTTATTTTGCCCGGCTTAATTCCATAGAGGTCAATTAAATCATTTTTAGTTGATTGAGAAACGGCAATAATTTTATCGGCCTGAACAGCTTCCTGTTGAGCGTCCATTAAAAATCTCTGCCAGCCTCTCTTGCGCCAGGAAAAAAATTGAGGATAGCGCTCGAAAGACAAATCATGAAAAGTAACTATCTTCCGACAATCAGCAGATAAGGGAGCCGCAAAAAAATGAGGATTGAAATATAAATCAATCCCTTTTAATAATCGGTCTATCTTAGGCCGTTGAAGATAACGAGCGCCGACAAAGAAAAAACGATTAGGAATTTTAAAGTCTTTTAGTTGGACGTTTTTCAAATTAAGCCAAGGGTAATCCAGACTAGCTTTGCGATAAGCGTTATAAAAAAGCTTGAAACTAATTTTCGGCTCCAGAGGCAAAAGATGATTGAGCAAATTAATGGTATACTCCTCAACACCGGTCCTGGCGCCTCGAGACAAAACCCTAATATCAAGACCAATAGTCATTTATTCCCAAGTTTTCCCGGAGCATCCATTTTTACTAATAAGGGTTGCTCCGGGATATTCTTTATTAATAAACTCTTTAATCCTTTCCTTGAATTTTTCTTGGTCAAATTCCATCGCTTTTTCTCTGATAATTTGAGGATTAAAATCAGACGACTTAAATTTTCTGATTGTTTCGATTAAACAATCAACTGTTTGTTCCTTAAAAAACAAACCGGTTATTCCTTCTTGAACAATTTCCAGAGCGCCGCCGGCCTGATAAGCGATAACCGGCCGGCCGGCCGCCATCGCCTCAACGGCCGTAATGCCAAAATCTTCCTCTTGGGGAAAAATAAAGGCCCGGCAATGAGCGTAATAATCTTTCAGCTTTCCGTCATCGACCAAACCGATAAATTCAATGTTTGACTTAGCTTTTTTCTCTAATTTTTTTCTTTCCGGTCCATCGCCAATAATTTTCAAGGGCAGGCCCAATTGATTAAAGGACTCGACAGCCAAATCAAAGCGTTTATAGGGCAAAAAACGGCCAACCATTAGAAAATAATTATCCGGTCGGTCAGCTAAATAAAAAAGGCTGGTTTTGACCGGCGGATGAATAACTTGGGACTCTTGATGATAATATTTCTTGATTCGTTGAGCGACAAAATAAGAATTAGCAATAAATTTATCTACTCTTTGAGCGGCTTGTTCGTCCCAAAGTCGAATATAGTTCATAAAAAAAGGAATGGCTTTTTTGACTAAACCGGGATAACCAAATTCTTCAATATATTTGTGAGAATCGTCCCAAGCGTAGCGAATCGGCGTATGGCAATAACAGATGTGCAGCGCCTTAGGCGGAGTGATGACTCCCTTGGCATAACTGGCTGAATCAGAAAGGACCAAATCATATTGAGAAAAGTCAAACTGCTCAATAGCCAAGGGCATCAACATTAAAAAGGGACGGTGATGAGATTTAAGCAAGGGAATCTTTTGCAAAAAAGAAGTTTTAATTTTTTTTCCGGCAAAGGCGTAACCGGTTCGCCGGCTGTCATAAAGCAAGGTATAAATCGGCGCTTGCGGGAAAATTTGAGTAAACGCTTCTAATACCCTTTCGGCCCCCCCGTACTGGTTTAAGTAATCGTGAACCAGAGCAACTTTCATAAGATTTTTTCTGTCTGCTATCTAACAAGCTGAACGGTCTTTTAATAAAATAACCCAGGTCTTAAGAAAAATTTTCAAGTCCGTCAGCAAAGACCAGTTTTCCACATAATGGGTATCTAGCTTGACTTCTTCTTCAAAAGGCAAATCGGAACTGCCGCTGACTTGAGCAAAGCCGGTCATTCCTGCCTTGACAGCTAAAACTTTCTTATGATGTTTTTGGTATTGAGCGATTTCATCCGGCTGATGAGGCCGCGGCCCAATCAAGCTCATTTCTCCTTTAGAAACATTAATCAGCTGGGGCAATTCGTCAATCCGATACTTGCGTAAAAACCGGCCTAATTTAGTCACCCGAGGGTCGTCTTTCATCTTGAACAAGGGACCGCCTTCTCTTTCGTTGTGAGCCCAAAGCAATTTTTTTAAATCTTCGGCCCCTTGAACCATTGAACGGAATTTATAAAGGTCAAATTCTTTGCCCTGGCTGACTCTTTTCAGCTTAACCAAAACCGGTCCGGCTGAATCGCATTTAATCATAAAAGCAAAGAAAACGAAAAAAGGGCTTAATAAAATTAAACCGGCCAAAGAACCAACAAAGTCAATAACCCTCTTGATAATTCTGCCCCAGCCATCCAAAGCCGTCCTTTTTAATTCAACCATCGGCAAATCGCCTAATGTTTCAATAGAGGCATTGACGGTTAAGGTTTGAAAAAGATTAGGCACAAATTTAAAAACTAAATGATTTTCTTCGCAAAAATCAACTAATTCTAAAAATCTCCGACGGGGCCAATTCGGGTCAGCTAAGATTATTTCTTCTACTCCCGGACTCTTAGCTTTGGCTTTTATTTTCTTTAAATCAAGGTTGGTTAAATTGCCGACCAAGAGATACCCTAAACCGGCCTGCTCCTTAATATTCTGAATAACTTTTTGGCTAATGCCGTCTTGGCCAACCACTAAAACGCGCTGAGCGCCGAAATGATATTTTTTAATTAAATATTTCTGCCATTGGCTGACTAAGAAACGACCAAATGAGACAAAAAAGATGGCGAGCAGCCAACTGGCTAAAATAAGAAAACGAGAGTTAAACCATTCCTGGCTAAGAAAGATATAAAAAACCAAAACAATGATACCGGCCGAGAGAGCAATGACAATTTTTAAAAAATCTTCCAAAAGCGATCGATAAACCCTAATCTTATAAAGACCAACTAAAGCAAAAATAATTAAAAGAAAAACGGATACGCCAATAACCAATCCAAAGTAATGGCTGAAGGAAAGGTTTAAATAGAAAAGAACCGGCCGATATTCGGCCAGCCAAGGACTGATTCTTAAAAGATAAGCGGCTAAACCAGCCCCGACCAGCATCAAAAAATCCAAGGGGACTAAAATAGCGGTAAAGATAAGTTCGGCTCGTTTCATTATCCTTATTCTAACGATTTTCAGGGAAAAATCAAGGAAAAGGCTATTTTTAAACCGTTCATCCTTGGCCTTGGTCCCGCTTTGCAGAAATTAAAAAAGCCCAAGCAAGCTATAAGCCGGGTTCTGTTCCGCCAGTTGGCGGAGGTAGCCATCTATCTGCCTCGTTAGTCGCCTAACGGGTCAAGCGAGCTACTTTTCTTCGGTCAAATAAAGCGACCGAGTTTGCTCTTGCGCCAGACAGGGTTTACCGCATCATAGTGTTTCCACTAGACGAGAGGGGTCTTAATCCCTCACTTTTCACCTTTACCCCTTTTTAGGAGATTGCCCCTAAAATGGAGAAGTATTGTCTCTGTGGCACTTTCCCTATTCTTGCGAACGGTGGGCATTACCCACTGCCTCTTTCCTCCGCCTAAGGCGGATTTGGCGCCCGGACTTTCCTCCCTGCGTTAACGCAGAGCGGCTACCCGCTTACTTGGGCTATTTTTATTATATTCCTTCTTAAAAACAATGTCAAGTTTCAAAGCCGGGCAAGGTAGAAGTTTTTTCTTCTTTGTCCAAAGCCTGGTTGACTAATCTATCCGCTTCCTTGTTTTGTTGACGAAGAATGTGTTTAAAGGAAACTTGTCCGAAATTAAGGATTAAATTCCAAACTTTAAGAAATAACGGCTGGAGGTCTTCTTCTTTAATTTTATACTGATGGTTTAATTGCCTGGCCATTAATTCGCTGTCTGTGTAAACTTCCAGAGCCATTGTCTTGGCTTTTTTCCTGCCAAAAAGAAGTTTGACCTTTTTTAAAGCAAAAATGACCGCCTCATATTCGGCCTGATTATTGGTCGCTTCTCCAATAAACTGGAAATATTTCTTGAGGGTTTGCCCCTCTTTTTTTATAACTACGCCGATGGCGGCTGGCCCGGGATTCCCCCGCGCTCCGCCATCGGTATAAATAGTAATTTTCATATAATTCTCTTAAACTACTGAGGTTTTAATGTCAATAATCTTCAGCTGTAAATCGCGATAACCGTTCCATTCATCAGCGATTAATTCAAAAACTATATCCACCGCATCGCCCGCTTTCAGCTTTTCCTGCCAGCTGCCTAAATTAAAACCAATCGCTTTAAAATTTTTGCCCCGATTGGATTGCTCGTCAAAAATCATTAGCTCCATTTTTAAATGTTTCCCGTTATGGCCAACTATCCGGACGTCTTTAATCTCCAATTTATTAATCAAGAATATTGGCTGATGGTTGCCTTGGCCAAAAGGAGCAAATTTTTGAATAGATTCGTAATTAGGCCAACTAATATCTTCTAGAGACAATTCCAGGTCAATATCAATTTGCGGGACGAAATCTTCTTCTTTTAATTTCTCTTCGGCCAATTGATAAAGAATCTTTTTGACCTTTTCTAAATTATCTTTTTTCATCTGAAAGCCGGCCGCTTTTTTGTGCCCGCCAAAATTATCAAGCAGATGCGCGGACTTTTTGATTGCTTTAATTAGATCGAATTGAGGAATAGTTCGTCCAGAGACAAAAATCCTTCCTTTTTTTTCTTGATAAATAAAGGTCGGTCGGCAATATCTCTCGGCGATTTTACCAGCCGTCAAACCAATTAAGCCAACCGGCCAATCAGGACTGCCTTCAAAAATCAGTTTAGGGCTTTCCTTTTGGGTTATCTTCTTTTCCAAACGGTTAATCACTTCTTGAACAATCTTATCGGTCAAATTCTGCCTGGTTAAATTATTTTGATTAAGTCGTTCGGCTAATTCTTTAGCTTCTTTCCTGTCACGAGTGATTAAAAGTCGAAAGGCATTGTTGGCATGGTCTATCCGTCCAGCCGCATTTAAACGCGGCCCCAGGATATAACCAAGAGTATAAACGTCCAGATTGGTTGGCGGCGCCTGACCGATTGAAATCGGCTGGCCGATTTTAATATCCACTTGAGCTATTTTCATCAGCTCTTGCAAGCCGAGCCATCTGGTTTGAGCCAAAACCCCTAGGCCGTATTTAACCAAGGTCCGATTCTCGCCAACAAGCGGCATAACATCAGTCACTGTCGCCAAAGCGACTAAATCAAGCAGCCATTTTTTAAGTGAATTTAATGATTTATTCTCCCGAGTTGACAAAAGCGCCCAAGCTAATTTATAGGCCACGCCCGCTCCGGCCAAATACCGAAAAGGATATTTTTCATCTTTGCGAAAAGGATTGATCAGAGCAACAGTCGCCGGCAGTTTTTTCCCTAATTCATGGTGGTCGGTAACAATTACATCCAAACCCAAAGAATTGGCCAAATCAACTTGAGCTAAATCACGGCTGGCACAATCAACGGTAATGATTAATTTAGCGCCAGTTTTAGCCAGATATTTAATCGATTCCTCGTTGAGACCATGATTTTCTTTCTCCCTATCAGGAATATAGGTAGCTATATTTTTAACGCCTAAGCTCTTGAGGGTTAAAAATAAAATAGCCGTAGCGCAGACGCCGTCAGCGTCAAAATCTCCATAAATCAATATTTTCTCTTTTCGAGCAATTGCCTTTTGAATTCTTCCAACCGCCTTCTTCATCCCCTTAAGCAAAAAAGGGTCATGAAAGTCCTCCAAAAAATCGGGATTAAAAAACTCATCAATCTGTTTTTGAGTTTTAAGGCCGCGATTATAAAGCAATTGCCCAACTAAGTGAGAATATTCCGGAAATTGTTTAAAAAAAATAACTGGCGCTTTTGGTTTAACTTGCCATTTCATAACTTAAAGGGTTGCCTTCGATATATTTAAGGGCGTCCCTCAAAAGTACGCCCTTTTGAGAGCTTCTAGTCCGGGTAATTTCTCGCCGGCTAAAAATTTAAGCATGGCTCCGCCGCCGGTAGAAACATGGTCTATCTGGCTAATCAAATTTAACTCTTCTAAAAGATTAATTGTGTCACCGCCGCCGACTACCGAAAAACCTTTAGTTTGAGCAACCGCTTGAGCAATTGTCTTGGTCCCTAAAGAAAACTTATCCACCTCAAAAAGTCCCATCGGGCCATTCCAAACGACTATTTCGGCTTGGGAGATAACCTGTTTAAAAAGTTGGCGGGTGTCCGGTCCGATATCCAAAATCATTTCTTTCTCTTTGGTATAACCAACCGGAGCAATCCGGCCGGGCGCTCGACCATGGGCATCAATTGAAGCAATTACATCAACCGGAATATGAAGTTTGGTATTAGTCAATTCCAATTTTTTAACTTCTTTAACCATTTCTTCCTCAACTATTGATTGACCAATGGCAAAACCTTTAGCGCTAATAACTGTATTGGCCAAGGCGCCGCCTAAAACCAATTCGTCGGCTCTCTTTAAAAAATTTTTAATTACTTTAATTTTAGTTGAGATTTTGACTCCACCGATAACGACGACCAATGGATGGGCCGGTTTATTTAAAACATTAGAAAGGATTTTAACTTCTTTTTCCAAAAGCAAGCCGGCGCAACCGGGCAAATATCGGGGCAAACTGATTATTGAAGCATGCGAACGATGGATTGTCCCAAAGGCGTCATTAACATAAATTTCTCCCAGCCGAGCCAATTTTTGAGCAAAATCCGAATCATTGTTTTCTTCTCCGGGATAAAAACGGAGATTCTCTAACAAAACAATTTCTCCTTCTTTAATATTTTTGACCCGTCCTTCAACCCCCGAGCCAAGACAATCATCTAATTTAACTACGGACCGGTTTAAAATTTCTTCTAATCTCCGAGCAATCGGATCTAAGCGCAAACTTTCTATAACCTGACCACCAGGCCTGCCCAGATGAGCCAAAAGAATAATCTTAGCTTTTTGCTTTAAGAGATAATTAATCGTCGGTAAGGTGGCTTCTAATCGCCAGTCCTCTTTTTCATCAACTCGTCCATCATCGCCCACCGGAACATTAAAATCAGCCCTAACCAGAACCCTTTTATTTTCAAGATTAAAATCTCTAAGGCTTTTCATTATTGAACCGCTTTTTTAACAATATTGATAAACTCGCTGGCATTTAACGAAGCGCCGCCGACCAATAAGCCGTTCATGGCCGCTTTTTTAACATAATCGGCCGCGTTCTGGCTGGTGACGCTGCCGCCATAAAGAATTCTTGTTTTTTCCGCTTTAGCCCGGTCGTAAAGCTTGGTCAGGATTTTCCGAATAAAAAGAGCCGCTTTCATCGCCTCATCCGGCGAGCAAGAATTGCCTGTGCCAATCGCCCAAATCGGTTCATAGGCAATGGCTATTTCTCTGATTCTGGTTCCGGAAATATCAATTAGGTCTTTTTCCAATTGCTGACCAACAATTAAACTCATTTCATTAAGAGGCTTGCCCTGCGAATCAAAACTGTCTCTGACTTCTTCGCCGAGACATAAAACGGGACGCAAATTAGCCTTTAAAGCGGCTTTAACTTTTCTATTAACCATTTCGTCTGTTTCCTGAAAATATTTCCTTCTTTCCGAATGGCCAATAATGACATATTGGCAGCCTAAATTTTTCAGCATAGATGGAGAAATTTCTCCGGTATACGCTCCTTTGTTTTCCCAAAAACAGTTTTGCGAACCAAAAACAACTTGCCCTTCTTTTGGCAAGAAACTGCTTTTAGCAGGATTACTTAATAAAGGCAGCCAAATAAAAGGAGGGCAGACAACTACTTCGGCCTCTTTTATTTTCTTTAATTCCTGAGCCA
>CAYXST010000002.1:19353-49462 GCA_964467815.1 uncultured Candidatus Saccharibacteria bacterium
TAAAATCCTTGTCAAGTAGCTTGACTGGTGATGAGTCCTCTGCTCCAAAAAGATGTTCGGCTTCTTTCAGACGAGGCGGATTCATTTTCCAATTAGCGATAATGAGCGGTTTTTGCATGTTGTCTATAACGTTGTTTCTTAAATATTAGATTAGACGACAATTGTTTAATATAGCGATAATTAATATCTAGCACGTTACAAATCATTGACAACCTGAATAAAAAGGAATCCTAATCCCAATATCATCCCCGGTAGAACACTTTCTATCTGGGCCAGCGGATCTTAAAGAATCTTTTCGGCAAGGATCGCTATCAAATTCCAACTCATTTTCGTCAATAAGGTAGGGCGAGCCCCAGGGATCTCTTGGCAAGGAAGAAAGTCCAATCCTTTCAAAGGCATTTTTATGGTTAACTATACAACTATGGGTATCTGATAAAGTGCTTAAATCGCCGACATTCCTACAGGCACAGTCAGAACACCAGTTGCCAGTAATCTTACCCAAGACTTTATCATCTCTGTCTCTAGCTACTTCTATGGCTTTATAAATTTGATCAAAATCAGCTTTCATTTTTGATTCACGGGCTTTTTCTCTAGCTTGATTCACGCTTACCAAAACAATGCTAGCCAATAAACCAATAATGGCAATAACCACGAGAAGCTCTATTAGGGTAAATGCCTTTTGCTTAGTCATTTCATTAGCCATATTAAAAGCTCTTATTATCTATTCTTCTCCGTTTTAGGTGACGCCAAAACCACCAAATAATGATTAAAGCAATTAAGCCGCCGATGAATAAATCAAACTTCTTGAAATAAACTTCCAGGTCTGACCAGTTCCGCCCCATAATCAGGCCGGCATAAGTCAGAGCAAAAGACCAAGGCAAAGAACCGGCTAAAGTGTAAAAAGAGAATTTTTTAAAATTCATCCGGCTGATGCCGGCCGGCAGAGAAATGAAAGTTCTGACAACCGGCAAGAGACGGCTGAAAAAGACAGCTGTCTGGCCATATTTATTGAACCAAAGGTCAGCTCTTTTTAAATCCTTGTCCGAAATCAGAAAATATCTGCCCCATTTTTTAATCAAAGAACAGCCGCCATAAAAACCGATTAAATAAGCAATAACGGAGCCGATTAAATTGCCGACAGCCCCCCAAAGAACAACCAACCAGAAAATAAAACGGCCTTCAAAGACTAAAAAACCGGAAAAAGGCATAATAATTTCCGAAGGGATGGGCAGGCAGGCGCTTTCTAAAGCCATCAGAATAGTTATGCCGAGATAGCCGGACCTTGAGATGGTTTCAATAATAAAAGAGCCAACGATTGATAAAAGAGATTCCATATAATTCAATTATTGTTTTCTCAAGAACTCGGCCGCTTTTTCCGGTTCAATGGTTGAAATTTCAATACCGACGGCTAATTCAAAACCGGCCCAAACAGCTGTTTTCGGCAAAATGTTCAAATGCCAATGATAATGGTTATAGGTTTCGCCATCAATTGGGGCTGTATGGATATAGAAATTGTAAGCCGGGTCTTTCAGGCCTCGATGGATTTTGCTTAAGGCCTTTTGAAGGGCTTGGGCAAAAAGTTTTTTATCGTCTTCGCCCATTTTCTCAAAATAGGGCTGGTGCTCTTTAGGATAAATCCTGACCTCAAAAGAGACCTGCGGAGCAAAAGGACAAAGAACAACAAATTTTTCGTTTTGATAAATAATCCGCCGTTTTTCTTTAAGTTCCCAATTAAGCATCCGGCAATAGACGCATTCGCCCTGGCTGCGATAATATGATTCGGCGCCGTCAATACTGTCTCTCAAATCCGGGTCAATTACCGGAATAGCGATTAATTGCGAATGAGGATGAGCCACCGAAGCGCCGGCTTCGCGGCCATGATTATGAAAGATGGAAACGTATTTAATGAATTTTTTATTAATCAAGTCTAAATATCTTTCCTGATAGACGTCAATAACCATCTTTATTTCTTGAGGAGTAAATTGGGCCATTTGTTTTTTGTGGTCAGCCGTAATAATGACCTCGTGATAGCCTACCCCGTCCATGATTCGATTAGGACCATCTTTCCTTTCATTGAGACTGAATCCTTTGGCAAAAGCCGGAAAATCATTAGGGATGGAAATAACAAACCAAGAACCGTCCGGCTTATTATGAACAGCAATGGCTTTCTCCAAAATTTCTTTTTGGCAGAAAGGACAATCTTTGGGCGAGACAGTTTCCTGAATCCTTTTATGCTTAATAAAACTTTCCGGCCGGCGAGCTCGGCCGGTAGCAATAACGACCCAGTCATTAGAAACCAAATCCATTCTCAATTCAGTTGGAATTTTTTTCTTCTTAATCATTTACTTATGATAAACTTTCCTAATTAGATTCCACTTAACCTTCAACAATTCTTTAAAGGTGCGCCAGTAACTTTTCAGAGTAACCTTGCTTTCGCCCGGATTTATCCAGGTTACCGGCAATTCTTTAATGCGATAACCCAAACTCTTGGCAATAACCAATATTTCAAAATCAAATCCCCAACGTTCAAGGGTCTGACGGGCGAAAACTTTTTCGGCTACTTTGGCCGGAAAAAGCTTAAAGGCGCGCTGGCTGTCATGAATTTCCCAAATAGTCAGAAAACGAATAAGGTATTTTGACCATTTGCCAAGCGCTCTCCGGTACCAAGCGGCTCCCTCTTCAACCCTGGCCCCCTTGACTTCGATTGAGCCGATAATGACATCATAGCCTTCCTTTAAATAGGGCCAAAAACCTTCAATCTGGTCCAAGGAAATAGCGTTATCCGCATCAACGTAAATACGATATTCGCCTTGAGCGGCCAGCATGCCCTGTTTCGTCACCCAACCTTTGCCGTGATTTTCCTGATTGTCAATCAAATTAAGATTTTTAATCAGGTTAGTAAAATTTTTGACGACTTGAGCGGTTTTATCCGATGAGCCGTCGTTAACCACAATAATTTCCGAAGAATAATCTTGGCGGGACAAATAACGGTCAATCTCTAAAAGAGTATTGCTTATTCTCTTTTCTTCATTGTAGGCCGGGATAATTACTGATAAATAAGGTTTTTCCATTGCTTGTATTATACAATATTTTCAGATAAGATACAAAACAAGATGAAATATCAGATTATCACCTACGGCTGTCAAATGAATAAGTCCGATTCGGAAAGAATAGCCGCTCAACTGGAAAAAAGAAGCTATCAGCCGACCGATCAAACAGAGGCGGCTGATTTAGTTATTATCAACACTTGTTCAATCAGGCAATCGGCCGTTAACCGCGTCTATAGCAAAGTGAAACAAATTCGTTTAGCCAACCCTCGGGCTAAGCTTGTTTTAACCGGCTGCCTTCTATTTAAAGACAGAAAACAGCTTCGGGGGCAAGTTGACGAAATTTGGCCCGCAGCTGATTTAGAAATTAAGCCTAAAAACCAATCCCCGAAAGAGGCCTGGCTGCCGATTATGACCGGTTGTAATAATTTTTGCTCTTACTGCGTCGTCCCCTATACCCGCGGACGGGAATACTCCCGACCAACTTTGGAAATAATTGAAGAAACAAAAAATTTGGTCAAAAGAGGTTGTCAGGCAATAACTTTATTGGGTCAAAACGTTAACAGCTATATCAGCAAACGGCAAACAATAGATAATCAGGAATACAAAAAAGTTGATTTCCCTAAATTGCTGGAACTAATCGATGGTCTTTCCGGTCAATTCCAGATAAAATTCTTAACCAGTCACCCCAAGGATATGTCCGACAGATTAATTAAAACAATCGCTCAAAGCAATAAGATTCCCAAGGAAATTCATCTGCCGGTTCAGTCAGGCGATAACCAGATTCTTAAAAAAATGAACCGGGGCTATACTATTGGTTATTACAAAAAATTAATTAAAAAAATACGTCGGGCTATGCCTCAAGCCCAAATATCAACCGATATTATCGTCGGCTTCCCCGGCGAAACAGAAAAGCAGTTTCAAAACACGGCTAATTTAATCAAAGAAATCGGTTTTTCTCAAATTTATGCGGCGGTCTATTCGCCTCGTCCCGGGACCGCCGCCTTCAAAATAAAAGATGATGTCCCGTCCAAAGAAAAGAAAAGAAGAAAAAGGATTATTTTAGATCTAATAAAATTACCGAAGAAATTTTCCGCAAATAAAAAAAGCGTCTAATTTGTTTAATGAATTTTGTCTAGCAAATGACGCTTTTATTTTGGGACCCTATTGGAAGCGGGGGCTCCGGCTGCGCTAAATAAAAATGTTCTCTATGTTTTATGAGCGGATTATTCGCTCACTTTCTTTTAGAAAGTCCTTTAAAGAGTCATAAAAAGAACTATTATATATTAAGTTTATTGCATCGCCAGATTCATGTCAAGAACAATTTATCCACAGAACAATTTAATTGTCATTCTTGGCCCGACCGCTTCGGGCAAATCCGAATTGGCAGTTAAATTAGCCAAACAATTTAACGGCGAAATAATCAACGCTGATTCACGACAAGTGTACCAAGGAACGGACATCGGCACAGCCAAATTGACTAAAAAACAGATGGCCGGTATTCCCCATTATTTGATTGACATCGTTAAGCCTAATCAAGAATTCACCTTAGCTCAATACAAAAAACTGGCCGTCAAAACTATTAGAGATATTCAGAAAAGAGGCCGGCTTCCCTTTTTGGTCGGCGGCACCGGACTATACATTCAAGCTGTTGTTGATAATCTGCAAATTCCTCAAGTCAAACCAAATAAAAAAATAAGGGACAAATTAGAAAAATTGGGCAACCAACAACTTTTTAACCGACTGAAGAAATTAGACGCTTTGACCGCCAAAACGATTGACCAGAATAACAAAAGAAGGTTGATCCGGGCTCTGGAAGTTTGTCTGCTCACCAAAAAATCTTTCTCCGAACAAAGGAAAAAGGGCCAACCCATTTTTAATGTTTTAGAAATCGGTTTGAAACTAAACAAAGAAACGCTTAATAAAAAAATAGACCAGCGAGTGGAAAAAATGATTCAGGCTGGTCTTATTGAAGAAGTTGAAAAATTAATTCAAAATTACTCTCCCCATTGGCCGGCTTTATCGGGTATTGGCTATCAGGAAACCATTCAATATCTCCAGGGTAAAACATCTCTGGAAAAAACTGAAGAATTAATCAAACAACGTACCTGTCAATACACTCGTCGCCAAATGACCTGGTTCAAAAGAGACAAAAGAATTATTTGGGTTAAAAGTTACCCCGAGGCTAAAAAAATAATTGCTGATTTTCTTTAAGCGGCCGCTCTTTATTCCTCTTCTTCCTTGTCCTCATAAGCCGCATCTTTCTCTTTGCGAGCCGCTTTCAGCGCTTCTTGAAATTTGTTTTCCTGCTGGTTTTTATATTCTTCAAAAGACATCTTCTTATCCGCTTGTCCTTTTTCAGATTCTATCTCATATTCTTTTGGCGTTCCTTGATGCTCTAATCCCTGTCTCGCAATAACATTTTTTTCCTTCTCTTCTATTTCTTCTTCGTTCATCCCCTCTTCCATTTTTTTTGCCTTTTCTTTTTCGGAAAACTTAAATTGACCTTCTTTAAGCTTTCGCCTATAATCTGGATCAATTTCCCCTAATTTAATTTGTTTTTCCGGATTAACCATAGTTTTTTAACTAAATTTATTCTACGACCTTTAATTTCTTCTTTAAGATTTCCCCAACCACTTCCGGATTGGCCTGCCCTTGGCTGGCGGCCATGACCTGGCCGATTAAAAATTGCAAGGCATTTTCCTTGCCTGACTGATAATCCTTAACCGACCGGGAATTTTTTTTAATGACTTGGTTAACTATTTTGGTCAGTTCTTCTTCGCCGCTGACTTGTTTTAACTTTTTGTCCTCAACAATATGTGAAGGGTCAGCCCCGCTTTGGAACATTTCTTCCAAAACCTTTTGGGCGGCCGAACTGGAAATGTCTTTCTGCTGAATGAGGGTAATAAACTCGGCAAAGTTTTCCGGACTAATCTGACAATCCTCAATTCTAACCTTGTTGGCTAATAATAATTTTTGCAATTCAGTTAAAAGATAATTAGCCGTTAGTTTGATTAAGGGTTGCTTCTCGCTAATCGACTTTATCTTCAACCACGTTTCTAATTCAGAAACAATCTGTTCAAAATAATCGGCTAAGTTTTTGTTGATTGCCAAAGCATTAACGTCAGTCGGCGGCAATTTGTATTCTTGGATAAATCTTTGACGTTTAGCTGAAGGCAATTCCGGCAAACCAGCCGATAAACGCTGAACGACAGACGCTGGATTGCTTAAAGGAGGCAAATCTGGCTCGGGGAAATAACGATAATCCTGAGCTTCTTCTTTGGTTCTTTGAGAAAAAGTTTGTTGCTTAGCTTCGTTCCAGCCTCTGGTCTCTTGAATAATTTTTTGTCCGGAATCCAATAACTCGCCCTGCCTCTTAATTTCATAATCAGCGGCCCGCTCAACTGCCCGGAAAGAATTAAGGTTTTTTATCTCTACCTTAGTCCCTAACTCGCCCTTTTTGGACTTCAAAGAAATATTAACTTCGCAACGCATCTGGCCCTTTTCCATATTGGCTTCGGAAACTCCTAAATAGCGCAGGATTAACTGCAATTCTTCGCCAAAATGACGTGCTTCCTGACTGGAATTGAGAGCCGGTTCGGTAACTAATTCCATTAAGGGCACTCCGGCCCGATTAAAGTCAATCAGGGAATACTCGGCGCCTTGAGGATGAATCAGCTTGCCGGTATCTTCTTCCAAGTGAATTTCCTTGATTTTAATCTTTCGGCCGTTAATTTCCAAAAACCCTTTGACAGCTAAGGGAAAATAGAGTTGGGAAATCTGGTAATTTTTGGGCAAGTCAGGATAAAAATAGTTTTTCCGATCAAATTTGGCCGATTGAGGAATTTGGCAATTTAGAGCCAGGGCTGTTTTGATGACAAATTCAACCGCCTTCTGGTTGATGACCGGCAAAGTGCCCGGATGGCCTAAGCAAATCGGACAAATATTAATATTCGGCTCCTTGGCTTCGGGATCATTCAGGCAATCACAAAACATCTTACTGGCTGTTTTCAACTCGGCATGAATTTCTAAGCCGATGACTGGTTGGTATTCCATAATTTGTTTCCGGGGCGTTCATTTTTTATACGCTCTTTAAAGGGTCGTCCGACTACGCCCTTTGAACGGCCAAAACAACGTTTTTCAATAAAAAGGCGACGGTCAAAGGGCCTATTCCGCCCGGTATCGGCGTCAGCCAGCCGGCTTTTTCTTGAACGCTTTCTTTGTCAACATCGCCCATTGTTTTGTTATCTTTTCGGCTAATGCCGCCGTCAATTAAAATAGCTCCTTGCTTAATCATTTCGCCTTTAATCAGATTCGATTGGCCAAGAGCGGTAACGACAATATCAGCTTTTTCCAGATATTCAATAAACTCATTTTTGAAACCAATCAGATAATCAACTGACAGTCCTTTTAAGTATAATTTCAAGGCCTGGCCAAAAATATCGGAATTAACCAAAGCAACAATCTTCTTGTTTTTCAATTCTTGTCCGGTGGCCACGAGCGCCTGCCAGATAGCTAAAATAAACGGCGATTCAAAACGACTTTCTTTAATAAAACCATCAACATCTTTAGTTGGTTCAATCGCCTGAATAATTTTATCAGCCGCCAGATGATTTGGCAAAGGCAATTGAATTAAAACACCATTGATTCGGCTATCCTTATTCAAAGAATCAATCAGGCCCAAAATTTCTTTTTCTAAGGTTCGCTCGGGCAAATGATGCTTTCTAATTTTAATCCCGATTTTTTGAGCCGCCTCTTCTTTTTTCTGAACGTATAAAAGAGAGGCGGGCTCATCGCCGATTGAAATAACCGCTAAGCAGGGCTGAAGGTTTTTTTGGTCAATTTCATTCTTTAAACCGTCCAAAATCTGGTCGGCTATTTTTTTGCCGTCAATAATTTTCATTTATTAATTACCAAGCGATTAAGAAAGTAAGGCGAGTGTCTTTCAGCGGCCTAGAAATACAAGCGGACATGGTTCCGAGCAAAAAGCGTCCGAATAAAGGGCGTGCATCGAGATTCCACGCCCTTTGCGAAGCAAAGGACGTGGTCGAAAGGCATGTCCTTTGTTCGTAAATTCATAAAACAGGAAATTTTTTAGCCAATTTAACGACCTCTTTCTTAATTTTCCGCTGTAGTGACTGATTGTTAATGTCTTTTAGAATTTGGCTAATCCAAAGACCGATTTGCCTGATTTCCTTTTCTCTTAATCCTTTGGTTGTTACGGCCGGCGTCCCTATCCTAATTCCTGAAGTTTCCCATTTTGAACGTTGTTCATTGGGGACAACGTTGCGGTTAACATAAAGATTGGCCGATTCTAAGGCCTCTTGAGCTTTCTTGCCGGAAAATTCAAGTTTGCTTAAATTTATTAAAATAAGATGATTCTCCGTGCCGCCCGAAACCAAATCAAATCCTTCTTCCAAAAGCGTCTCGGCTAAAACTTGGGCGTTTTTAAGCACCTGTTTTTGGTATTTAATAAAACTTGTCTGACTGGCTTCTTTCAGAGCAACCGCTTTGCCGGCAATTTCGTTTTGCAAGGGACCGCCCTGCAAACCGGGAAAAACGGCCTGGTCAATTTTATCGGCTATCTCTTTACTTTTGGAAAGAATCAGGCCGCCGCGGGCGCCTCTTAATGTTTTATGGGTAGTCGCCGTAACGACATCGCAATACGGAAAAGGATACGGCTGAAGTCCGGCAACGACCAAACCGGCTGTATGGGCAATATCGCCCATTAAATAAGCGCCGACTCTTTGGGCAATAGGAGCAAATTCGGCAAAGTTAATTTGGCGGGGATAGCTGGAGGCGCCGGCGATAATCAGCTTGGGCTTTTCTTTCTGGGCGATTTTATTGACCTGTTCGTAATCAATCCGTTCGGTTTTTCTAGTCAACCCGTAAAAAACAAAATTATAGAAACGGCCGGAAAAATTAATCGGCGCGCCGTGGGACAAATGACCGCCTTGGTCAATGCGCATGGCTAAAACTTTATCGCCGGGATTAAGCAAGGCGAAATAAACGGCCAGGTTAGCATTGGAGCCGGAATGTGGTTGGACATTAGCGTAATTAGCTCGGAATAATCTCTTGGCTCGGCTAATCGCTATTTTCTCAATCTGGTCAATATAGCGCTGGCCGGAATAATATCTTTTTTCCGGATAGCCCTCGGCATAACGAGCGCTTAAAATACTGCCCACGGCTTGGCGAACGGCCAGACTGGCATAATTATCCGAGGCAATTAAATTAAGTCCCTCTTGATGGCGGTCATGTTCCTGCTCAATCAAATTAAAAATCCGGCTATCGGACTTTTCCGGTAATTTGTTCATACTTTAATGCTACCCTATCAATGGAAAAAAATAAAGCCCTATTGAGAATAATTCCCAATAGAGCTTTTTAAATTTAAACCAGCGGATCTCCTCCTTTATAAACAGCGCTTTGGCCATCTTGGCTTATTTCAAAATCGTTAAAACATTCAGGAATCCGTTTTTGAACTTCCTTCAAGAGCCGAACAGCGGAAAACCTAATTTCTGGATGAGCTCTCTGGCCAGTCCTAATAAAGAACCAATGCCGCCATTCGTTGAGATTGTAGGTCTGAACAATTTGTGATTTGAGGCCAATCGGCAGCCATTGTCTGGCTTCTTCCGGCTTTAATCCTTTTTTTCTCAGCTCTCGATACCAACCCTCTATTAGGTTGGTAAACCGTTGAGGCGTAAAAGAATATTCCGTCCCATCGACTGAAAAGCTGATAATTTGACTAAAGTCAAATTGGCCATTATACGGCAAGACAAATCTTATTTGAAATTTATCCAAATCCATTCCCCTTTTAGCGTAATCGACATAACGAGTGCTCTCTTGAGCATAAGAGGTTATTTTCTCGTCGCCGCTTCTGCTACGGACTGTTTCGTGAGTCATCCCTCGTGAATGATTATTAAACTCAACAGTCATCGCCCGATGAACAAGTATCTCTTTCTTGCTTCCCAGTTCCGGATTAATTAAAACCCTGAAATCGTCTTCTGGCAATTTGAAGTTCCCTCTCTGCCGAAAGATAACCGGATTCTCTTGGGCTAACAAATGATGTATTGAACAGATAAAAACATCGCCGCTTTTTATCCACCCCTCGCTGAACATGCGAAGATTGCCAGAAATCAAAAGAGAAAATGGTCTTTCGGTAATACAAAAAAGATTATTGGCTTTGTAAAGTCGAAAACCTATCTCTTCCTTAGGAAAACGTCCAGACGCAGAAGATACTTCAACTGTCCGCCAGCTATGCTCAAGCATAGCGTAATGACCACTATTCTGAAGCATTTGGACAAACTGTTCCGGAGTTTTCCTGCTGACTTCTCTAGTCTGATAACAGGTTGTCCCGGCTGTTTTAATCAACTGATTAGTTTCCGCCGCAGATAATTTTCCTAGATCGTCCGACAATATTCTAAATTCCCCTTTCTTAAACAACATTTTGGCCATTTCCGTTCTCCTTCCATAATAGATTTTGTTTTCAAGCCAACTTTGATCACCTTGTTTTTTGATCTTTCTTAAACTGTTTAGACAACCGAGGTCCAGATTGGTCAAGATAGTGAGAGTCTCTTTTCTTATCATATAATACTTTAGGTGGCTGAATCATTCGTTCAAAGCGTATTTTAGAAATTGGCTGATTATCTCTGACTATCAAGTTTTCAAACGGCCTCAGCTCTAAAGTCAAAGGCCTGCCTTTCCCTTCACCGTTTTTACCATAACCCCACCCTGGATCAATAAAGCCAGCATAATGAGAACGGAATTCTCCGCTTCTTTCGTCCATAGGAACCATCTCACAAGCCAAATCCGGTGGAACTCGGACTGCTTCTCGTGTAGAGAAAATATAAAATGCCCCGTTTCTTAAATAAAGATGCTTCTTGGGCCGGTACAAGGGTTTGAAAAAATCTTCTATCTGGTAATCCCTTCTGGAAAAATCGAAAACTCGATCAGTGCCAAGGCACTCGTAACCAACGATTTCTTGACTGGAAAGATCTAAGGTAAGAATAAGTGAACCATCATTATCCCGAATTTTAATCTCTCTATGGTCAACGAGATGATCCTGATGCCATAAAAGCTTATGCTGTTCCAAAAAAACCCGGAGTTCTCCCTCGTCAAATCGCGTATCCTGGTTAAAAAATCTTACTTGAGATAAGGTCTCACCAGGAAATAGCTTTATCGGATAAGAACGAGCGCGAACGGCCAGCCATAAATTTCCAGCAAAGCCAGCCGGGACGAGAGCGTCATAACGAGGGACTCCATCGGCCAAAACTCTTACATGAACATCGTTTCTGCCGCTGCTTGATTTCGGATTGCAATAGCCATAAACGTCCTCTGGGAGCAAAAATTTCTCTTTAAGACGGATAAGATAACTGACATCCTTCTCAAAAAGATTTAATAAATCGTGAGGATAATGTTCTATAATTTTCAGAAGCTCGGAAATTTTTTCCCCTATTCGTGGCTGAAAAATTCCTTCCACACGATAAGCTTCATCGGAGATAGTAAGATCCAGAGAGCCAGGATTTTTATTCTTATCCTGGGCATTGAGAATAGCCCCTTTTTTTATCATGATATCTATCATTTCATCCGACAAGGCACCTATCTTTTCCATTCTGATCACCTTCCTTTCTTTAATTTTTAATGAACATAAAAGGAGGGATTATCTTGCCTCCCTCCAGCTAACTCTTTTGGAAAATGTCCGGGGAATACCCGCCTGGCTTTGTCCAGAACTGCATTTCCTGGCGAATTTCCGCCAAACTTTTTCCAACCAAGTCCTTTTCTTTCTCATCTTACCCTCCTTTTCAATAAGATTGTTTCTTCACCTATAATTTCCCGGACATTACAGCAAAGCTGTCCTATCGGACTTCCGCAATGGCGGCTAAAACCTATTTTATCTCAATGCCCATACTCCGGGCCGTTCCTTCAATAATTTTTTCGGCCTGTTCCAATGAATAGGCGTTCAAATCAACCATTTTCTTCTCGGCAATTTGCCGAATTTGTTCTTTGGTTACTTTGCCCACTTTATTTTTAAGCGGTTCGCCGGAACCTTTTTCCAAACCGGCCGCCTTTTTTAATAAATCAGAAGCCGGCGGCGTCTTTAATTTAAAATCAAAAGTTCTGTCCTCATAAACAGTAATTTCTACCGGAATAATATCGCCGGTCATCTCTTTGGTCGCTTCATTGAACTTACTACAAAAATCCTGAATATTCAAGCCGTGCTGGCCTAAAGCCGGACCAATCGGCGGCGCCGGATTGGCTTGACCAGCCGGAATTTGTAGTTTGATTATAGTTTTAATTGGTTTAATCATATTTTCTGAGCCCTTTTTGGGCCTTTAAGGTCCAAGACTACAATTTTTTCACCTGTAAAAAATCCAATTCTACCGGCGTTTCCCGACCGAACATAAAAACTAAAACCTTAATCTTGCCCCGCTTTTCATCAATTTCTGAAACCTTGCCGTCAAAATCCTTAAAGGGCCCGTCAACAATCTTAACCGGTTCGTCAACGGCCACATCAAATTTGTATTTGGGTTCTTTAATCCCCATTCGCTTCTGAAGCGACTGAATTTCTTCGTTTGAAACGGGCGTCGGCAAAGTCCCGGCTCCGATAAAACCGGTTACCCGAGGCGTATTCCGAACAACATACCAAGAATCATCGGTGACAATCATTTCCACCAGAACGTAACCGGGATAAATTTTTTCTTCAACGATTTGCCGCTTGCCTCCCTTAATTTTAATCTTTTTCTCGGTTGGCACCAAAACATTAAAAATCCTGTCTTCCATGCCCATCGATTCAATCCTCTGTTTGAGATTGCGGGCAACCGCCTCTTCATAGCCGGAATATGTATGAAGGACATACCAATTTTTCCCCTGTTGTATTTGTTTAGGCATAACTATTTTATCCGGAATGCGTTAAATGGACCGGAAATTAAAACCTTTAGCCGTCTAAGACGGCTAGTTCTTAAATAACAAAATTACTTAACAGCCAAGTGAAGAAAAAATCCAAACTGCCTAAAAAAGCGGCGACGACCAAACTCAAGCCAATGACTATTAAAGTATACTTAATTGTCTGCTGCCGGGTCGGCCAAGTCACCCGTTTTAATTCTACCCGGACTTCTTTAAGAAATGTTATCGCTTTTTTAGGTAATTGACTAAATTTCATTTTTGATTACGCCACCAGCCAATCTCTGTTTGCCTCTGGCGGATTTTAAAAAGCCCCGACGGGCTTGTTTATTATATCTTATCTCGGCCCGATAAAAGTGTCAAGTTCTTTCAAGTCTTTCAAGGAACGCCCTTATTATTGATTACTAAACATCCAGATTTTTAACCTTTTTGGCATAAGTCTGGATAAATTTCTTGCGAGGCAAAACTTCATTGCCCATTAAAACATCAAAAATTTTGTCAGCTTCTTTAACGTCTTCAATGACTACTTGCTTCATAATTCTATTAGCCGGATCCATCGTCGTTTCCCACAATTGGCCCGGATTCATTTCGCCCAGACCTTTGTAACGCTGGATATTCACGCCTTCCTTGCCCAAAGAAACAAGAATTTCCTCTTTGTCTGTTTCGGTATAACCGTATTCAACCTTTTTGCCTTTTTGCAAGCGATAAAGCGGCGGCTGGGCGATATAGAGATAACCCTGCTCAATGATTTCCGGAAAATAGCGGAAAAAGAGAGTCAGCAAAAGAGTCCTGATATGGGCCCCGTCAACATCGGCGTCGGTCATGATAATAACCCGATGATATCTCAATTTCTTAATATTAAATTCGTCGGCGATAGCCGCTCCCAAGGCAATTACCAGGGCCTTAATTTCTTTAGAACCTAAAGCCCGGTCCAATCTGGCTTTCTCTACATTGAGAATTTTGCCTCGCAAAGGTAAGATGGCTTGAAATCTCCGGTCGCGTCCCTGTTTGCTGCTATTGTGAACAAAAATGCCAGAAGCTAAAGCAAAGTTATGAGTCCCTTCAACTTCCAAATCATAAACATCTATCCTTTCTTTAGGTTTAATTATCTTTTTAATTTTGTGATTATAATTTT
The DNA here is from genome assembly GCA_964467815.1 of uncultured Candidatus Saccharibacteria bacterium. Taxonomy (GTDB): domain Bacteria; phylum Patescibacteriota; class Minisyncoccia; order Portnoybacterales; family UBA2143; genus CAYXST01. The sequence continues at coordinate 33,433 of CAYXST010000002.1, forward strand.
TAACTCTTTCATAAGCTGTTTTTTTATCGCCGTTGAAAAATCTTTCGCAAAAAGTAGTCAGCTTTAAAAGACTTTTATCGTTATTTTTTGCTCTCTCTCGGTCATAGCTATTGAAATGACCATATTTGTCATAAACCTCTTTCAAGAATTTTACTGTTTTTTTATAGTACGTTTTGTTAAGAGTTTTTCGCCTTTTAATTCTAAATTCGTCTGTCCATTGCTCTTTTGTTCTTTGGCTTCGCCAAGCTAATAATTCAGGGCTTTGCCATTGCTTTTTTGCTATCCAAGAGCGTTCTTCTCTTTTTTCGGGATGCAACTTGAAATATTTTTTTACCCGTCTAGCTTGTCTTTTTCTATTTTCTTCTTTGGACCAATATTCTCTCTGCAATTTATTCAACAATGCATTATTCTTTTTTCTATATTCAGGGGAACTATTATAAAATTCTAAAAATTTGCTTGCCATATACTGTTTGTACTCCTCATTTTGCCACTGTTTTTTAGATCTTCTACTAAGCATTTTTCTCATTTTAGGCGTAGTCATTATCGCCCTAATTTTTTCTCTAAATTCTGGTGTCTGGTGTAGCTTTTTAATTTTTTCTTTGACATCCTTTCGATGAATGCCAAACTTAGTCATTTTGCGATGATAGGCCATATGCTCTTCTCGGCCCATCCGTTTAATATTATCTGGATTATTATTTAATTTATTAAAGTCAAGATGATGTTTATGAGAGCCGTTTTCCTCTGGATAAACACAGTTTCTCAAATTATATTCATCAGCCAAAAGATGAGTGAAAATCCATTCGTGTTTTACATTTGCCAATTCGGGATTTAAAACCATTTCGTAGCCCTTAATGGTAATTCTTTTTTCTCTTTTAGAAAGTTTTCTATAAAGAGGCATCAAAGAATCTTTTTTGGTCAAATTTTTAGCCATCTCATAACTACCATCTCTTAACATAAATTTATGGTCTGGCGTACAAATTACTTCTTCATTATTATCAAGAATTACCTTAATAACCTGAACATCTTTTCTTGTCTTTCTGGGATTTTTAATTAGCTCAATCCCTATTGCGCCATCTTTTTTAACGGTATAACAGTAATTTCTTTTCCCCTTTCTATCTTCTCGAACCAATTCTTTAAATGATAAGTTTCTGCCATCGGTTAAGGCAACTTTAATGTCTGCGGAAAAACATCCAGCGGCAGAATCCCCCTCAACAATATATATCTCCGATTCTTCCGGCTTTCGGCTGGAGCAATCGGCCAATTTGCCCGGCAAAGCCAATCCCTCCAAAATGCCTTTGCGAATAACCGTATCCCGAGCCGCCCGAGCCGCCTTGCGGGCTTTCGCGGCCAAAATAGATTTTTCCATGATGGCCTTGGCATCCGAAGGATTCTTTTCCAGAAATTCTTCCAAACCGTCAGAAACAACATTTTCAACAGCCACTCTGGCTTCGGGATTGCCCAAACGAGCTTTGGTTTGTCCCTCAAATTGAGGCTCCCTTAATTTAACGCTGATTACCGCCGTCAGGCCTTCTCGAACATCTTCGCCAGATAATTTCTCGTCTGAATTTTTTAAATAACCGTTTTTGCGGGCATAGTCGTTCAGCGTCCTGGTCAGAGCCGTTCGAAATCCGGTTAGATGCATCCCTCCCTCGCCAGTATGAATATTATTGGCAAATCCTTCTTCGTATCCCTGAATATCGTCAGTATATTGCAAAGCCGCTTCAACCAAAATATCTTCGTATTCTTTAGAGACATAAAAAATATGGTCGTGTTTCGGTTCTTCGCCCCGGTTTAAATAATCAACATAAGAAACCAAGCCGCTGTCAAAACAGAAATCGTATTTTTTAAAGGGTTCTTTCCTTTGGTCAACTATCTTTATCCTTGCTCCCGGCGTTAAATAAGCCTGCTGTCTTAAATGCTCCAAAATCTTCCGCCAACTAAATTTTATCTCTTTAAAAACTTCCTGGTCTGGTTCAAAAATTATCGTTGTTCCTGTTTGCTGACAGACATTTTCTTTTTTTACCTTTCCCTTAGGTTTCCCCCGGGAATATTCCTGGCTGTATTTGGCTCCGTTTCGGCAAACTTCCGCTCTCATCCATTTAGACAAAGCGCAAACTACCGAAATGCCTACCCCGTGCAAGCCGCCGGCAATTTTATATGACTGGCCGCCAAATTTAGCGCCGGCATGAAGAGTGGTCATGACCGTTTCTAAAGCCGACTTTTTGGTCTGGGGATGTTTTTCCACGGGAATGCCCCGACCGTTGTCGGTTATCTTGACCCGACCATCCGGCAATAAAATTACTTCTATCTGATTACAATAGCCAGCCACAGCTTCGTCCAGGGAATTATCAATGCATTCCCAGATAAGGTGATGGAGTCCTTCTGAGCCGGTCGAGCCAATATACATTCCCGGTCTTCGTCGGACCGGCTCTAAACCTTCCAGAACGTAAATATCTTTGGCGCTGTATGTTGAATTGTTATCTTTAGAATTGATCATTTTCTTATTTGCCAACCACCTTCTTTTTCCAGGGTTTTAATAATTTTCTCCTGTAATTGATTGATTTCTTTTTCGGTTAAAGTATGGTCGTCGGCTTGATAAATAATATGAAAGGCCAAGTTTTTTTTGCCATCGGGAATATTTTCTCCTTCGTAAATATCAAATAAATCAACGTCGCTAATTAAGCGGCCGCCGACCGCGTGAATCAAGTTTAGAACTTCAGATACTTTTGTCTCAGGTTCAACCAAAAGAGCGATATCGCGAACAACGGCCGGATATTTAGACGGCGGCAAATAGATTCTTTCTTCAGTAGCTAACCGAACCAATTTATCAAAATCAAGCTCGAAAATAGCTACTTTTGATTTAATTCCCAGACCATTCAAAATTCGCCCATCTAATTCAGCCAACCAGCCGATAATTTCCTGGCCAATTTTCACTTCGGCCCGCCTTTCAGAATGGCAAAAAGCCGGCATGACCGAATTTTCATCCAAGGCATCGTCATACCAAATATCGCTAATGCCCAATTTATGCAAAAGAGAATCAATAACTCCTTTTAGGTGATAAAATTCTTGGGCTTGATTTGACTGGTTGATTAAAGAAATGACTCCGGCCAATTTTTTTCTTTCGTTAATTTTCTTTGGAGAAGTTTCTTTCCAAAAAATCCTGCCCAGTTCAAATAATCTGACTTCTTCAAAATATTTCTTATTCTCCCTAATATTTTTAACCAGGTTAACAGCTAATTCCGGCCGGAGATATTTCTGTTCCTGGCTAATCGGATTAGCCACTTCAATTATTTTGGCATTGTCCAATTTAAGAGCAGCGATATCTTTTTCCGAAATAAAAGAATAGTTATAGACCTCGCTGAATCCAAGATTAACTAAAATCTCTCTAATCTTATTTTGATAAATTAAATCCTCGTTTTTGACCGGCGGGATAAGAGCCGCCTCCGGCAATTGGCCGGTAATTTTTTCAAAACCATAAATACGGCCAACTTCTTCAATTAAATCTTCGGGCATAGTCACGTCTAGCCGTCGCGTCGGAACGGTCACCTGAAGACTTCGACCGATTGCTTTTATCTCAAAGCCCAATCTTTCCAAAATATTCTTTATTTCTTTAACCGGAAGAGCAACGCCTAATATTTTTTTGACCTGACCAATCTCTAACTTTACTTTTCGGGGCCTAATCTTATGAGGATAAAAATCAATTGTTCCTTTGGCAAACTGGCCGCCGGATATTTCCTGAATCAAATAAACGGCCATGGCCATAGCTTCTTCGGTCAAATTAGGGTCCGGCTGATGCTCAAAGCGCCAAGAAGCGTCGGTCTCCAGCTTTAATTGCTTGGAGCCCTGCCTAATAATTTGGGAAGAAAAATTAGCCGCTTCCAAAATGACTCTTTTGGTTTGCTGGTCAATGCCCGGGCCTTGACCGCCTTTAATGCCGGCCAGGCAGACCGGATTTTTTTCATCGGCGATAACCAAAATATTTTCATCCAAATCATATTTATCATTATCCAAAGTGATGATTTTCTCGCCTTTTTTAGCCCGACGGACAATAATGGTTTTAATTTCCCCCCGACTGAATAATTTATCCGCGTCAAAAGCGTGCAGGGGCTGACCGGTTTCTAACATAACGTAGTTGGCAATATCAACGATATTGCTAATTGGCCGCAAGCCGCAAATCTTCAGCCGTTCCTGGAGCCATTGAGGCGACAGACCTACTTTGACATTGGTTGAAAGACCGGCCGTGTAACGAGGACAGAGTTCCTTGTCTTTGACTTCTACCCGAACCGAATTCACAATTGATTCTTTTTGATTGACTTTTATCTTCTTGACGTAGTCAACCGGCTTAAAAGGATATTTCAGCAGAGCGGCTATTTCCCGAGCCAGCCCCCGATAACTCAAGCAATCGTGAGCCCGATTAGGCAAAACTTCAACATCCAAAAGATAATCCGGTCCTCTCTTTTCAATTAGCTCCGTTTCAAAGGAATGCATCGTCAGCAAATCAGCCAGCTTTTCCGGTTGGGGCAATTTCTTTTTGAAAAAAGATTGCAGCCAATTATATGATATTTTCATATTGCCTACGAATTACGAATTTTTTACGAATATACGAATTTCTGATATTATGTCTCATAAAAGTAAGAGTAAGAAACTCCTAAACTTATTCTTATCTTAATCTACTTATTTTATTACTATTTTCCGAATTTCTTTTTCAAAAAATTCCTGCATTTGTTTTTTACCCACTTTCTTTCTTAAAAACTCTATTTTTTCTTCCCTTAAGCCCTCTAGATAAACCAACTGCTCTAAAAATAATCTAAAATTAAATTCATCTTTGTATTTTTTCTCGGCCAATTTTTTAATCTCTTTTAAGGATACATATTTATTTTTTAATATGAAATACAAATCTATATAATCTTTCAGCGTCCCTCTGTAATTCAAAACAAAAGCTTTCGTAGCGGCTATTTCTTTAACAGGTAAAATTTTTACCCCTTTAAATTCAATGGGTTTTAATATTAAAGGAAATTTATATTTAACAAAATCTATCTTGGTCTCGTTGATTTTAACACTTAATTGTTCTGAATGATTAATTAAAACCTTTACTTCAAGCTCATTAAAAACTCTTTTTACTTTAGGCAACAAACTTTTTGGAATATCTTTTTTTGAAAATAAATCAAAATCAACAGAAATCCGATGACCTATTTGTAAAGCCAGGGCAGTTCCCCCGACTAAATAAAATCCAGGGAATTTTTTAAGCAAGGAGAATATTCTTCTCCGCTCTGATTTTAGCGCCTCTAGATGCATATTTTATTGATTTGATATCTAAAAGAAGCGAAATGAGTTTAAGTGCCCTTTTTCTAAATTCACTGGCCGGAGTATTTTCTATAATCTCTTTTAATCCCCTTTCCCCGTAATAACCAACAAGCCATTGCCAATGTTCCCAATTGCCATAGTTAATGGTATTTATAATAATTCTCTCCGCATCTTCTTCTGGGTCAATTTTTGAAAAATTATATGACCAAAGAAGATATCTAAAACTTTTAGGAATTTTATTATTTGATTTTTTGGACATAATCCATAACGTCATCTGATGACGCTATTTCATCTTTAAAATTGTCTCAAAAATCTTAAATCGCCTGAATAAAATAACCTGATATCGTCAATTTTGTATTTAAGCATGGCCAAACGCTCCAAACCAAGACCAAAGGCAAAACCCTGCCATTTTCTCAAAGGATAGCCCACCACCTTGAAAACATTCTGATGGACCATACCGGCACCCATAACTTCCAGCCATTTTCCTAATTTTTTACAGTTAGCCGAATTCGTCCCGGACTTATCGGCAAAAGAAACCATGATATCAACCTCAAAGCTGGGTTCGGTAAAGGGAAAATAACCGGGACGCAGCCTCATTTTTACCTCCGGACCAAAAAGTTTCTTCAAAAATTCTTCAACTATTCCTTTAAAATGGACTACGGAAATATTTTGGCCGACCATAAGGCCTTCTATTTGATAAAACTGAACGTCATGCGAAGCATCGGTGGCTTCATGGCGGAAACAGCGGCCGGGAACAATAATCCGCAAGGGCGGCTGGTGTTTTTCCATATAACGAGCCTGCATCGGCGAAGTATGGGTTCGCAAAAGCAAATTAATGTCTTTTAGCCAAAAAGTGTCCCATAAATCCCGGGCCGGATGATTTTGAGGAATGTTCAAAGCGTCAAAATTATAGTATTCCGTTTCTATTTCCGGGCCTTCAACTACCGAAAAACCCATTGATTGAAAAATATCTTCCGCCTGTTGTTGGACTAAACTAATCGGATGAGGATGTCCTTCTAAAGGTAAAACGCCTGGCGCGCTCACGTCAATCCATCCCTTCTCCTTAACTAATTTGACTTGACCGGAAAGTTCCTCTGTTCTGTTCTTAATTGCTTCGTCAATTTTTTTCTTGATTTGGTTGGCCAAATTGCCCTTTTCTTTCCGTTCTTTCTCGGGTATATCCCTTAAAGAACGCAAAATTTTGGTCAATTCGCCCTTGCGGCCAAGGTATTGACGATAAATTTCCTCAAGCTTTTTAAAATCATTAGCTTGGGCTATCGCCTCTAAAGCTTTTTCTTTAAGTTGATGAAGCATAAATTATTTCTTAGCCAGCCACCATTCAGCCAGACCGGCCAGCCCGACTAAAATTATTAAATGCCACCAGGCCAGAAGACGCTGGCTTTGTAAAATTAAAACACTGACCAAAATTGAACCTAAGAGAATTGCCTGTCGGAAGGAAATCTCTAAATGACGGCCAAGTCGACTGGCCGAGGTTCTTTGGCGAAAAGTTTTTCTTTGAGAAAAACAACGAATAATCAGACCGATTAAAGTAAGCAGACCGGTTGTCGCAATAAACAAACTTAGATAAAAAAGAGTCAGAATAAGCCAACCGGCCGAAAAAGGATTGAAGTAAATTAAAATAGCCGCTAAGCAGGCGCCGGCTAATAGAGTAGCTAAAATCAATCCCGCTAATAAAACCGAGGAATTCATATTTATCTATATTTTACTCCATTTAGCCGGGTAAAGCAAGGGGGTTGCCATTGGCTAAATTATCCTTTATAATATCAACGCGGGGTGGAGAAGTAGTATCTCGTGAGGCCCATAAATTGTTTGTGGCTTAGAATGGCGACATTCTTTGAAAAATTCCCTAAATTGCTGGAAAGCCCTTCTGGGTAATCAGCAGCCAAGCCTTGCGTATCTTGCAAAAGACGCAGGGAAGGTTCAGAGACTATAATGGGAACTACTCGCCAACGGCGAGTAGATGGGATAGTCCATTCCATTTGGAAACAAATGGCTAATATCAAGAACCTCAAGACCCGGGTGCAACTCCCGGTCCCGCAACTTGATTATCCACAATTAAATAGTTGATGTATTTCCGAACTTCATTTATAATGTAAATGGGCATAATTATAGAAGGTTCTAAAATGGCCAAAATCCAAGAAAAAATTAAAGCGCAAGAACTCCGTGGAAAAGGATGGAGCATAAATGAAATTGCCCAAAAACTTAATATCTCCAAAAGCACCGTAAGTGTCTGGTGTCGAAATATAGCGCTTTCCCCTCGCCAAATTAAACGACTGACAGAAAAACAAACATCAAAAAGCTACGAAGGAAGACTAAGGGGTTTAGAAAAAATAAGGCAGAAAAGATTACAAGAAGTAGAATCATTAAGAAAAGAAGGTATTAGAGAAGTAAAAAAACTTAATAAGAGAGCATTTCTTATCGCTGGAATAGCAATATACTGGAGCGAAGGATATACGGCTCCAGTTAATTATGAAGTAGGATTTACCAACTCAGACCCAAAAATGATTCTCTTTATGCTTAAATGGTTTAAAAAATGTTGTAAGGTGAGCGATGAAAGATTTTCTCTTCGGGTAGGGATTAACGAAATACATAAGAACAGAGTAAAAAAAGTAGAAGAATATTGGTCTCAACTTACAGGTATTCCCCTGTCGCAGTTCAACAAAATAAGTCTTAAGAAGACAAAAATCAAAAAGGTTTACAAAAATTATAATGAACATTACGGAACCCTAAGAATTAAAGTACGCCAAGGCACGCGACTGCGAAGAAAAATAGACGGTTGGGTTGAAGGACTAATCAGCTCAAAAATATAATCTTGGCGGTGTAGCTCAATTGGTTAGAGCAATCGAATCATAATCGATGGGTCGGGGGTTCGAATCCCTCCACCGCTACTGATTAACTGGGGATGTGGTGCAGCCTGGAGTGCACGTCTCCCTGTCACGGAGAAGGTCGTGGGTTCAAATCCCATCATCCCCGCCAGATTGCCATGTTTAAACCGAAATGTTATTTAAAACAGAATCTACAAAATATCTATAATACGGATGACTTTCAAAAAAATAAAATTATTGGCGATGTTTTTGCCAGATATCTAGGAAAAAGAAAAAAGATTTGAAAAACTATACATGACTGTCAAGCCACGGAAAGAATATACACCCGATATAGACTTAATTTTAAACTCGGACGGACAAGAAGACTTGTTTTTACAATTAAAACAAGTTATAAAATGGGAAAGCACCCCGAAATCACCACAAGGAACAAAAACTCTAATCTTTAAAGGTGGTTTATTTGAAGAAACAATTAAAAAAGCTGAAAGTTGTTATTATAAACGCGGTAATGATATAAGTCATCTCATCTTAATACTGCATAGCGGCCGAAATGATTATTTCATACCGAGTGATACATCATTAGTAGATGCGGCTAAATTTAAAGAAAGCGGCTTCAAAGGAATTTATATTGTCTCTCCAAAATATACTCTATATGGCCATAAAGGAAAAAGTTCTCAAGAAGAATTTGTTTTTGAAATTAAAGCTGCTTTTTAATTGAATATTTACTCAAACTTGGTCAAGAAAAAATCGGCTATCTCTAGCTGGTTTTTTGATTTCTGAAATGATATAATATAAGCAAGATTTCCCCGAGCCTCCGTGCTCGGGGCCGCGGCAAAAACTAAGAATATGGTATACTAGATAAGTATGCCAAATAAACGATATCGCACCAGCGCCCATAGCAGATATACCATCTATTACCATATTGTCTTTTGCCCCAAGTATAGGAAGAAGATATTCAATGAATTAAAGATAGACAAACAAACCAAGCAAGCAATCCAAGAGATGGCCAAGTATCACGATTGGATCATAGAGGAACTAGAAACAGACATAGACCATATTCACATATTCCTTTCAGCCCCGCCTAGATACTCACCAGCCCAGATTGTTAAACTGGTTAAAACTTGGACATATACGCATATTTACGACAATCATCCAGAAATTAAGAAGTATCTTTGGGGCGGCAAGATGTGATGCGAAGGTTATTATGTTTCAACCATCAGTGACCGAACCACCAAGGAAGAAATCGGCAAGTATGTCCGACAACAGAAAGCACATCTTAAACAACTCAAGCTATTCTAATCTGCTGACTGGAGCCTTAACCGAAATCCCCGCCGCTCCGTCGGCGGGGTAGTTTAATATCATTATGACTAAAGCCCAACTGGGACAATTTTTTACCACAAATTCCGACTATATCCTTCAGGGATTAGAGGATTTTGTTAAAAACAAGGAAATAACTGATCCATTTGCCGGCAATCAAGATTTATTTAATTGGGCCAAGAAGAACAAATGCAAAAAGATAACTGGCTTTGATTATGATAAAAATTGTGCTAATTTATAGTATGATTGAAAATTTTCCTAAAAAACCTCATTGGATTGTTCTGGGTCCTGAACAAAGTTGGAAAACTGCCTTTCAACAAGGCGGTATTTGGGGCGTTAAAGAAATGCTTTACCCAGAATAGAAAGCATTAGAAAAAGAAGATATTTTGTTTTTCTATATTACAAAAACCATAAAAGGTATTGTAGGTATCGGAAAAATAGAAAATAAATTTATCCAGGATAAACCTTTATGGCCGGATGAAATAGAAGCCAATAAGGTAATTTATCCCTTTAGATTTGAATTTCATATTGATTATCTACTTGAAGAGAAAGACTGGCATAACAAAAAAATACCAGTAGGACTATCTATTCAAGAAATGAGAAGAGGGATTAATATTTTACAAAAAAAGACGGTTGATAAGCTTTATAGTGATTTCAAGGAACAATTTGGTTTTGTCGTTCCTGTTTTTCAAAAGAGAAAACCAGAAATCGACAAAAATAAAGGGGAGTCAATCGAACCCCCAACGCATAATAAACTTCAAGAATTAATATTTCAAATAGGCCAACTCAATCGTCTTATAAGCGAAAAAGAATACTTAATGGAAAATGAACGATTGGATGTTGTCTGGCGCAAAGTGGAAAGAAGCGTGCCAACGTATGCATTTGAAATTCAAATTGGCGGAGATATTTATCACGCACTTGGTAAATTAAAACATGCTTTTGACATTTGGAATAGTAATATCTTCCTTATTATCTCTGAAAGAGACATAGAAAAAGCTAATACTCTTTTAAACGGTACCTTTCATGAAATAAAAGAAAAAATTAAAATAATTACTCCTCAAAAAATTTCTAAGTTATATCTACAGAAAAGAAAATGGGTTGATATTGAAAAAGAAATAGGCTTATTTTAATATTTTTTAAAAGAAATGCTAAAATAATTTAACTAAACTAAAATTAGACATGGACTATGAAAAAATTTATTGTTGAAATTTCTCACACAGAATACGCAAAAATTCGGGTAGAAGCAAAGAACACTGACGAAGCAGAAGAATTGGCATACGAGAAAATTGATTCTGCTTATTGGGGAAATGACGAAACTGAGATCCTAAACACCAAAGAGATAAAATAATCTACCGAATTTCTTCTAATTGTTCTGAATTTATCTGTTTTGTTAGCGCTTGCGATAATACCCTAGACGCGGTTAAAAAAGATTTGGATTTAATCAAGAAAATCACTCAAAAATACTTCTCTAAAAGGTTATTGAATGATCTTGTTCCAGAAGAATGGATTCAAGCGATATTAGATTCCAATTCATCTCGGAAAAAGGGAAAATGCGGCGAATTAAAGCTTATCTCAATATTAAAGAGATTAGGATTTAAAGAAGTTAAAAATTGGAAAGACTTTAACAAATTAAATAAATGCGTTGCTCGATTTTCCAAAGTTTTCAGTATCAAGAAAGTCCAAGAAAATTTAAATGTTAAAATTAAAGCCAAAAAACAAGGCAAAAAATTGGACTTGATTGTTAAATATAAAAATAAAAGGTTCTTAATTGAAGCAAAGCACCTTAATACGTCTGGCGGTGGACAAGATAAGCAAATTTCAGAATTAATTGAGATATTAAACCTTAAAGAAAAAACTCCAAACATCTCTTATGTTTCTTTTTTAGATGGCAGTTATTCAAATATTCTTTTATCTAATAGCAAGGCCGGCGATAAATTAAAAACTCAAAGGAAAGAGATTAAGAAATATTTAAGAAAAAATCCAAATAATTACTGGCTAAATACTGCTGGCTTCAGAAATTTATTTTCTGATTTAACAAAATTTTAAACAAAATATAGAAAATTCCAACTTACGGAAATCCACACCGCCTAATAAAAAAACAGCCCGATGATTACCGGGCTGTTTTTTTATCTCGGAAATTTTTAAACCGCCTCCAAATCTTCTAAGGCCCGTTGATATATTTCCACGGCCCGCTGGGCCTGGGCCCGAGTCAGCTTAGAATCCGGTTCATGAACAATCTGATTGCGCAGTTTATGAGCTTGCCAAACTTCATCAAGATTAGCTGTTTGAGCCGGGGTTAATTGTTTGAGCCGTTCGCCCATATCTTCGCCCTGGTAACCAATTTTTTTAAGAATGTCATCAAAAATCTTATCGGCTTCAATCACGGCCAGCTTATAACTGTTCTCGTCTTCTCTTCCTAAGTTAGCCAGAACCGATTCCCATCTCTTGACCATCTTTTTCTTGGGCAGACCGGGCGCGCTAATGCTTTCAGCAATTAGTTCAAAGGATTTTTTCAGCTGTTTCCGCAAACGAATAATCAAAAGGATGACTGCCGCCAAAAGCAAGGCGGAAATAATCAGGGAGATAATTTTTAAAGTAAAAATAAATTTCTGCCAATCCGGCGAAGAAAGATTTAAAACGAGATAATCGTAAAGATTAAGCAGAAATGTTCTCATAAGCTTGAGCTGTTTGAATAATTTTCTCTTCTTCAAAATGGCGGCCGATAATTTGTAAGCCGACTGGCAAATTGTTGATTCGGCCGCAAGGCAGAGAAACAGCCGGCAAGCCGGCTAAATTGATGGCCGCCGTATAAATATCCGAAAGATACATTGAGACCGGGTCATCTATTTTTTCGCCTAATCTAAAGGCCGGCACCGGCGAAACAGGCCCCATTAAAACATCCGCTTTTTCAAAGGCCTTGGCGAAATCTTCTTTAATTAAAGCCCTCACTTTTTGCGCCTTGAGATAATAGGCCTCATAATAGCCAGCCGACAAGGTATAAGCGCCAAGCATAATCCTTCGCCTGACTTCGTCGCCAAAACCACGCTGGCGCGTTTTCAAATAAACATCTAAAAGCTGGCTGGCCGGTTCGGAAAGGCCGTATTTAATTCCATCATAACGGGCCAAGTTAGCTGAGGCCTCGGCCGGCTGAATAATATAGTAAGCCGGCAAAGCATATTCGGAAAAAGGCAAATTAATTTCTATTACTTGAGCGCCCATTTTTTCATATTGAGAAACCGCCTTTTTAACCGTTTTTTCCACCTCCGGATCAAGTCCTTTAACAAAATATTCCTTGGGCAAACCGATTTTCAAATCCTTAATTTGGAATTTATTCTTGGTTGCTCGGCCGGGTGGATTTGAACTGGTTGAATCCATTTTGTCCTGACCGGCTATTACTTTTAAAACCAGCCAAGCGTCTTCAGCCGTTTTAGTCATGGGGCCAATCTGGTCTAAGGAAGAAGCAAAGGCAATTAGTCCATAACGGGAAATCCGGCCGTAAGTCGGTTTTAGGCCGAAGACCCCGCAAAAAGAGGCTGGCTGGCGAATTGAGCCGCCGGTATCAGTGCCCAAAGCGTAAATACATTCGTCAGCCGCCAAGGCGGCCGCCGAGCCGCCCGAAGAACCGCCGGGCACCCGTTCTAAATCGTGAGGATTCCTGGTTATTCCATAAGCCGAATTCTCGGTTGAAGAACCCATACCAAATTCGTCTAGATTGGTCTTGCCAATAATAATCGCCCCGGCCTGTCTCAATTTTTTGACAGCCGTCGCATCATAGGGAGCAATATATTCGGCTAATATTTTTGAACCAGCCGTACATCTAACTCCTTCAACCAAAATGAGGTCTTTGATAGCCACCGGAACGCCGGCTAAAGAACCAATTTCTTCCCGATTGGCAATTTTCTTATCTACCCTTTTGGCTTGCGATAAAGCCAATTCCTCGGTCAGAGTAAGATAAGCGTGGATTTGCCTGTCGCGTTCTTTTATCTGACTTAAAACCGCCTCGGTTAGTTCCACCGAGGAAAATTCCTTTTTTTTAAGGCCGTTATGGGCTTGAGTAATGGTTAACTGATTCAAAGACATATTATTGTCCAAATTTACAAAACTGTTTTAACTTTAACATATCCATCTTTAGTTTCCGGCGCCAATTTTAACAATTTTTCTGTTTCTTGTTTGCTTTTAGCCCGGCTTTCGTCTTGACGACCAATATTCTCTAAGCCGGTTGTCTGGGCAATCGGCTCAACTTTTTCTGTTTTAGCTTTATCCAATTTTTCAATAAAATCTAAAATGGCCGAAAGTTCTTTTTGAAATTTCTTATTCTCCCCGTCGGTCAATCCCAAACGAGCTAGCTTAGCGATATGATTAACTTGTTCTTTTGATAATTTCATTTTAGTATCCCAAGGGCGTCCTTCCAAGGGCGTCCCTTAGAAGGACGCCCTTTATTTAACTTTATTTGAGCATTCTTAAAAATTCTTTTTCCTTGATAATCCTCACTCCCAATTTTTTAGCCCGGTCGTATTTTGAGCCCGGTTCTTGGCCAATAACGATGAAATCTGTTTCTTTGGAAACCGAACCGGAAATATCGCCGCCCAATTGCCTAATCCTAATTTTGGCCTGTTCGCGAGTAAATCTATTTAATTCACCGGTTAAGACAAAAGTCCGGCCAGACAATTTTTTCTGAAATATTTTAGCTTGGCCAACTTTGATGCCGCCTTTAATTAACTTGTCTATTAAGCGCCGGTTGGCCTTGTTATTAAACCATTGTTCAACGCTTTGAGCAACTATTTGACCAATATCTTGAACCCGGGCCAGCTCGGCCAAGCCGGCTTGTTTTAATTTATGCAAACTGCCAAAGTATTGAGCTAAATTAATGGCTGTTTCTTCGCCAACATGGCGGATGCCTAAAGCATAAATGAATTTAGCAAAAGAGATCCGCTTGCTTTGCTTAATTGCCTCAACCAAATTAACGGCTGATTTTTCGGCAAAACGCTCCAAGGGAACCAAATCTCCTCTGGTTAAAGAAAAAGTATCAGCTGGGTCAGAGACCAATCCTTCGTCCATCAATTGTTCAATAATTTTTGGTCCCAGTCCTTCAATGCCAAAACCTTTTTTAGAGGCAAAATGAATCAAATTTTGCCTCTGTTGAGCGCCGCATTCCTTGTTGGTACAGCGATGAACGGCTTCTCCTTTGGGCCGAATCACCCGGGAACCGCAAACCGGACAAATTTTGGGCATCTGAAATTTCTTTTCTTTGCCGGAACGCAGTTTCTTGATTGATTTGACCACATCCGGGATAACATCGCCGGCCCGCTGGACAATAACCGTGTCGCCAAGGCGAACATCCAGACGCTTTATTTCGTCTTCGTTATGAAGAGTGGCTCGAGTGACTAAGGTACCGCCAATCCTGACCGGTCTTAATCTGGCTACCGGCGTTAAAGCGCCGGTCCGACCAACCTGAACGATAATATCTTCAATAACGGTTGTCGCTTCTCTGGCTGGAAATTTAAAAGCAATGGCTCCCCGCGGCGCTTTGCCAACCACGCCCAGTTTTTTAAAAAGCCGATTATTGTTAACGCTGACAACCACGCCGTCAATCTGGTAAGGCAGCTTGTTTCTGGTCCGGCCGATTTTGTCCCAAAACTTAATGACTTCATTGAGATTACGGCAATATTGGCCCTGGTCAACCCGGAAACCCAAAGCCCAAGCAATCTGATGTTCCTGTTGATGAGTCGTTTGGCCTAAATCAGTGATGATGTCATAAGATAAAAAATCCAATTGACGGTCAGCGGCTATTTTCGGATTAAGCTGTCTGATACTGCCGGCGGCCGTATTGCGCGGATTGGCGTAAAGAGACAAGCCTTTTTTCTGGCGCTCTTGATTAACTTTTTCAAAAGATTTTTTGGTCATATAGACCTCGCCGCGCACCTCAATCTCCCCTTTTCCCAAAAGAGCCGTAACCTTTTTTCCAATTGCTGAAGAAAGCATTTTTTGGCGAATTTCCAGTTTTAAAGGAATAGACGGAATAGTTTTCAAATTTTGGGTAACCTCTTCGCCGATCAGGCCGTCGCCCCGAGTAGCCCCTTGCGTCAGAAAACCGTTTCGGTAAATCAAAGCGATGGCAAACCCGTCTATCTTTAACTCGGCAAAATAGTCCAGCTTCTGACGAGGAACCAATTTTTGGATTCTTTTTTGCCAGGCCTCAAATTCTTCACGGTAAAAAACATCTTCCAAGGAAAGCATCCGCTTTTTGTGTTTGACCTTAACAAATTTATCCAAGGCCCGGCCGCTGACCCGCTGAGTCGGCGAATCAAGAGTAATCAAATCCGGATACTGCTGTTCTGATTGGTAGAGTTCATGCTTCAAAGAATCAAAAGCGGCGTCAGAAATTTCCGGCTGGTCCAAAACATGATAGCGGTAATTGTGACGATTAATAACTTCTCTTAATTTAGCAATTCTCTTTTTGGCTTCGGCTTTGGTCATATAGTCAGTATAGCCGTTTAACGCCCAATCTTCAAGATTTGCCAGGTCAGATAAAGATGATATACTGAAGCTATGAAATTTACTCATCT
>CAYXST010000003.1:0-13316 GCA_964467815.1 uncultured Candidatus Saccharibacteria bacterium
AGCGGCTGGTCCGCCGCCAACAATAATCAAATCATATTCCATGTTAAATTAAATCTGAATTCATTAAACTCTGCTTAAGTTAAGATTTTTTTGCTAATTTAAACATTAACTCAAAAGCCATCTCTAAAAGAATTTTCAATTTAAAAAAGCAAAGTATCTTAACCGGCTAACCAGCCGCCGTCAACAAACAAAATGACTCCGGTGATATAATCTGCTTCTTCCGAAGCCAAAAAAACAACCGCGCTGGCTACATCCTTGGGCTGGCCTAATCTTTTTTTGGGAATGCGGGCCATCAGTCCTTCTTTCGTTTTTTCATCGGACAATATATCCTTGGTCATCGGCGTTTCAATTATTCCCGGACCAACAGCATTGACATTAATTCCCAAAGGAGCCAATTCCAAAGCCAAGGCCTCGGTTAGGGCAGTTACTCCTCCTTTGGAAGCGCAGTAATGAGCAATATTTAAAAAACCAACGCCGACCTGTCCGGAAGCAATGGAAGCGGTATTGACAATTCGCCCATACTTATTCTTGGCCATTTCTCGAGCGGCCGCCTGACTGCATAGAAACATCCCCTTAAGATTAATATCTAAAGTCCGGTCCCATTCTTCCTCGGTTAATTCTAAAAATGGTTTAAATTGGGCAATCCCGGCATTATTAACCAAAATATCAATTCTATTAAACTTCTCAACGGTTTTTTGGACGGCTTCTTCGACATCTTCCTTGTTTGAAACATCAACTTTGAGAGCTAATCCGTCTTGGCCTGATTCTTTAATCTGGTCTACGACCTTTTGACAGTCATCCTGGTCAACGTCAGTAACAACTACCTTAGCGCCAGCTTGAGCCAAAGCCAAAGCAATGCCCTCTCCGATGCCACGGCGGGCTCCAGTGACTAAAGCGACTCTATCTTTTAAATTCATTTTTTTCACCTCCTTTCTATGTTTCCGCGATAACGCAGAAAGATTATTGCTTAATTATTTATTCAATTTAAGTAGAGCGTCTTGAGCAGCCGCAATAAGAGGATAAACAGTCGGCGCTGAAGTTAAAAGCGGATGGGTCGCTATTTGCCAAGTATTGAAATCATAAAGCGTTGCCCGATGCTGAATAGCCATGGCCACCGTGTTAATCATTTCGCCGACACTCTCCGGCCCCATGATTTCTGCTCCTAATAGCAGTCCTTCCGATGATTTGGCAAATATCAATTTGACTGTAACCAGTTCGGCTCCAGCCAGTTTGCCTGGATGACGGTTAGGAGACTCGGCCTGCCCGACAATATATTCAAATTTTCCTTCTTGGGCTCTTTTTTCGTTTAAACCGGCCGCCGCCAAAGTCAATCCGTTAATATATGTTGAAAAGACTCCTAGAGTTCCTTTGTTTTCTCTAATCAGTTTTATCTGATACAAATTGTTCGCGGCAATTCTAGCTTCGCTAGCGGCCACAGAAGCGAGCATCACCGGAACATTTCTCCCGGTGATAAAATCCTTGGTTTGAGCGCAATCGCCAACAGCTAAAACGTCCGGCTGGCTGGTTTTCATATATTCATCAACACAAATACCTCCTTTTTCTTCAATCTTTATCCCGGCTTCTTTGGCCAAATTAACATTCGGCCGAGCACCAATTGACAAAATCACCAAATCGGCCGCAATTTTCTCTCCGTCCACCAATTCCAGATATTCTACTTTGTCCTGACCGCCAACTTCTTTTATCTTCATTCCTAGATATATCTTGACTCCTTTCTCTTTCAGCTTTCCTTCAGCCGCCAGAGCGAATTCTTCGTCAAAATTAGTTAACAAACAGTGCTCCGCCAGTTCGACAACGCTGATTCTTGAATTCTTAAAGCTGCTTAATTCTTCGGCCAGTTCCGCGCCGATAAAACCGCCTCCGATAATAGCTATATTCTTTGCTTGAAGAGCCGCTTTTCTCAATCTCTCTAAATATTGACAGTCTTTTTTTATCTGCCAGACGCCTGATTTTTCTAAACCGGGAATAGGCACTAAATGGGATTCTGAACCGAGAGCTAAAACTAATTTATCGTATTGGCAAATCTGATTATCTTTAAAAACAACTGTCTTTTCTTCTGGATTGATCTTAGCCGCTTCTCCAATAGTTAAATCAATCTGACTATCAATTAAGGGCTGGTCAGGCATGATATTTTCTTCAACCGAATTTAACCGATTAAAAATATAGGGGATGCCGCAAGGGACAACTCCTTCTTTTTCTTTCTTGGCCAAACTGATTTTTTTGTCCGGGTAATTTTTTCTAGCCGTTAAGGCGGCGACCATTCCGGCCGGACCGCCGCCAATGATTAAAATGTCTGTTTTTTTATCCATAAATATCATCCGGGAAATCCGCTTTTCCGTATGCAGGAAAGCGGTTTTCCCGACATATTCTTCTTACGGGAAGATTTTCTACATTATATCATAAGATTGAAAATAAAAAAATCCTGACCATTGCTTAGATCAGGATTATCAGGTTTGCTGGAGAGAATCAATCAGTTCTTTTTCCAGTTCCTCCTCCGTTTGTTCTCTATCTATGATTCTTATTGGAATTACGTTGTACTTAGTCCTTCCAACTGTTATGGCTAAAAACCCCCGAAAGTTTTGATATCTAGCTTTCGGCAAAAAACCGGTTATTTTACCCTCATCTTTGAGTTTTTCAAGAATTTCCTTAATTTTTTCTTCCAAACTCCTGAAGTCTATTTTGGAAATTCCTTCTACCATTTTCCTAATCATTGCTTCTTCTTGATGAGATAATCCACTTAAAGCCATTGAATCACCTCCCTACTAAATTATTAAAGTTCATCTTCAATTATTTTTTCAAACTGGCTATAAGGCTGACTGCCGACAATCATTTGGCCATTGATAAAAAAGGTAGGTGTTGCTTCAACGCCAGCCGCTTCGGCCTGGTCAAACCAGTTAACTATTTTTTGATGGTATTTATCCGAATCAAAGCATTGGTCAAAATCGGCCTGGTTTAAACCTGAATTGCCAGCAACCGCCTTGAGCCATTTGGCAACAATTGCATTCAATTCTTCTTCAGAAGCGGCTTGACTCGTTTGCTCAAGAAGCTCCTGAGCATGCTCGAAAAGATAATCATCAACGAGCTGAAATTTATTCTGTTCTTGAGCGCAAAGCAATGTTTGTCCTAATTCCGAAGGTGAAAGTCGACGAGGAATCAATTTAACCTGACCATTCTTAATATATTTCTCCATAATTAAAGGCAAGGTCTCTGAATGGAAATTAACACAAGCCCCGCAAAAATGACTGGAATATTCGATGATAGTTACCGGCGCTTCCGGATTGCCTAAAATAAATTCTTCCTCAATCAACTGAGAGGGTTCTTCTTTTGGGAAAAGGCCTCCTCTTAAAAGAGCGGCCGCCTGTTCCCCGATTGTTGAATCTTGCCGGCTGCCGTACCAAATTATACCGGCCAAGGCGACCAAAGCGACTAATCCAAAAATAATTGTCCTTTTATTAAGCATAAAACTAATATATCATTTATTTTAAAAAATAGCAAACTTTCTTACTTTGTTAAAAACTTCGTCCTGATTGATTCTTTTGATTTTCCTTTTTTCCATAACCATCCGGCCGTTAATAATAACTGTTTCCACGTCGCTGCCTCGAGCGGCGTAAACTAAATGAGAAACGAAATTGTGGACAGGGACTAAATGAGGTTGATTAAAACCAAGCATAATTAAATCCGCTTTTTTGCCTCTTTCCAAAGAGCCGATTTCTTTAATTAGACCCAGGGCCTTGGCTCCGTTGATGGTAGCCATATCTAAAATTGTTTGGGCCTTAGCCAGGGTTGGGTCTAATTGATGGACTTTGTGGACTAAAGCGGCCGTTTTCATCTCTTCAAACATATCTAAATTATTATTAGAACAAGGACTGTCCGTGCCTAAACTGACATTAACACCGGCTTTGAGCATGGCCGACAGAGGCATTATTCCGGAGGCCAATTTCATATTAGAAATAGGACAATGAGCTATAGAAGCGCCGGCTCGGGCTAAAATTTTAATCTCCCGTTTAGTCAGCCAGCAAGCGTGAGCCAAAAGAGTTCTTTGGTCTAAAATATTCGCCTCGGCCAAAACTTCAACCGGCCGCCGCCCATATTTCTTTAAACAAAAATCGACTTCTGTTCTGGTTTCCGACAAATGAGTCATTAAAAGCAGTTTATGTTCTTGAGCCAATTTTTTACATTGCTGATATGTTTTCAAAGAAACGGTCCGAAGCATATGAGGAGCCAAAGAAACTTTAATTAAATCGTCATTGGCCCATTTTTCAATTATTGACCGAGATTTCTTCAAGGCCTCAGCCGCGGTTTTGAAATAGAAGGTAGGCGCATCGAGCACGCCGCAACCCAAAACGCCCCGCAGGCCTATTTGATGAGCCGCTTTGGCTACTTGGTCCTGATGATAATAAAAATCGGCAAAGCAGGTCGTCCCTGACTTGACCATTTCCAGCATAGCCAGCAAAGAACCCCAGTAAACATGCTTGGCCGTAAAGCGCGATTCCGCCGGGTAAACATATTTAAACCACCAATCTTCCAAAGACAAATCATCGGCGAAGCCCCTTAACAAAGTCATCGCCAAATGGCCGTGGGCATTAATCAAGCCCGGCAGAACAACCTTATTCTGACCATTAATAATTTTCTCGGCTCGCCGACCGTATTGCCTTTCTATCTCCTTGCTTTGGCCAATCGCTTCGATGGCATCTTTTTCGATAACCAATCCCCCTTTTTCAATAATTTCTCTCTGCGGATTCTGCGTAATAATAGTGGTATTTTTAATGAGAATCATAAGATAGAGTCCCTCAAGGACTCGAAAATTAATCAGGGTCTCTCTGTTACAATTCTATTACAAAATTAATCTATTAACAATTAAAGAATAAAAAACAAGGCGATTTTGTTCGTCTTGTTTTTTTAAAAAAATAAGAACTTTTCTTCTCCCTGATAACAAATTTTCCTACCAGGGATTACTAAATTATCAATAATCTCTAGCCGGTCGTCAAAATAGAAATCGCATCCCTCTTGATTAATAACTTCTTGCTTGAATTCGCAGACCGTTTTCCTTCTGTCCCAAAGATAGATAGCATCAAAAGGAATATTTTCCTTTCTTAAAAAATCGCTCATTTCCTTCTGATATTCTCGGTATTGGGCAGAAATTATAACAAGGCGATTTTGTTCAATGGCCAAAGAAGATAAATACTCAACTACTCTAGAATTGATTCTGACAAATCGATAAAAGACCATACGCCAAAATCTACTTTTTCGCATCAATTTCTGCGAAAGAAAATAGTCAAAGTCGAATATCTTTATCTGTTTATAGAATGGAAACTTTAAAATAACTCCGTCTAAATCAAAACAGAAAACCATTTCCGCCTCCTTTTTTAAAGATTAAAAGTACTTGATCCTCTCCTATTAATTAAAATATTAAATTCCGCTGATTTTGTCAAGTCAATGCCCTCTTTTCTGAGTAATTTTCTTTTAAGCTGGCTTCCCCGGTTATAGCCGCCGATTTGGTTATCGGAACGAATGACCCGATGGCAGGGTATCCGGCGGTTCTCGTTTTTATTCAAGACATTGCCGACGGCTCGGTAAGAACGCGGCTGGCCGATTCTTTGAGCCACTTGTTGATAGGTCATTACCTGACCGCGCGGAATCCGACTAACGACGTAATATACTTTATCCTTAAAAGGCAGCTGATTGAAAACCGGACGGAAACTGTAGCGATGAATTTCTGATGGGCCAAACTTAGTTAGTTTTTCAAAATGCAATCTGGTTCCGTAGCCCTTATGTTGAGCCAAGCTGTATTGAGGATATTTTCTCCCCAATCGTTCCATTAATCGGTCCCGGCTGACTTTAGCGACAATTGAAGCCAGAGATAAAAGAACAATCTTCTGGTCTCCTTTAATAACGGCGCGCTGGGCTATGTTTGCGACATCCGATGTCGCAAATGGAAGAACGTATTTACCGTCTAAAAACAAAAAATCCGGCTGGTGATTTAATTTTTTAAGACAACGTCGCCAAGCCAGCAAAGTGGCCTGCCAAATATTAATCCGGTCAATTGCTTTTGGCCAAACAAAGCTAACCCGCCATTCAATGGCCGGCTCCTGTTTAATCATTTCAAAAATCTCTTCTCGTTGTTTAGGCGTTAGTAATTTAGAATCCCTCAAGGGCGTACTTTTGAGGGACGCCCTTAAAAGGACGCCCTTTAAGGGCGTCCCTCGGAGGGCTCGGAGGGCGTCTCTCGGAACAACTACTGCGGCTGCCGCAACCGGCCCGGCCAGAGCGCCGCGCCCAGCTTCGTCGATACCGGCCACTATCCGATATCCTTTTCTGAAAACGGATTTTTCTTGAGGCGAAAAAATCATTTTTTGGAAACAAATTGATTGTTTTTAATAAAAAATCGCCAAGGGCGACTGGCCCAATAAGGCCCGGCGTAATCTACGCCAATTCTTCCGGAGCTTCCAATTTTAAAGTTATTCGGTTCTTTTCTTTGCTCAATCCATAAACAACAATTCTGACCAAAGGCCTTTGTCTTATTCAAACTTCTATCAATCTTCAAGGCCTGACAGAGCTTGCCCGGTCCGGAAGATAAATCTCTTAAATTCGACTTTTTTCTTAATCGCTTCATTGTTCCAATTCCCTCTATCGGCTCCAGGGCTCTAATTAAAACAGCCGCCGGGAACCCTTTTTCTTGGGTAACAATATTAAGACAAGAAAAAATTCCGTAGATTAAATAAACGTACCAGAAACCGGCCAAAGCGAACATAATTTCATTGCGAGCCGTTATTTTCCCAAAAGCATGCGAGGCCTCATCCTGATAACCAAGATAGGCCTCTGTTTCAACAATTCGGCCAACTAACTTTTGTTGACCAATCCGCCGAACCAAATATTTGCCCAACAACGCTTTAGCTACCTTCAAAGTTGGCTGTCTATAAAACTGACGAGATAATTTTTTGTTCATTACGTCTTAACCAAATTCGGCGGCGTCTGGCCCTTTAAAGCGGCTATAACATTATTGGCGGCCATTTCAGCCATTTTGTCGCGGGTTTCCTTGGTTGCCGAAGCGATATGCGGCGTCAAAACAATATTTTCCAACTCGGTTAAACCGGAGGTTAGTTCCGGCTCGTTTTCGTAAACGTCCAAAGCCGCTCCGGCAATTCCATTATTCTTCAGGACTTCCACCAAGGCTTTTTCGTCAATAATCGGGCCGCGGGAAGTATTGATTAAATAAGCCGTCGGTTTCATTTTTTTCAATCTCTCGGCATTAATCAAATGCTTGGTTTCCGGAGTTAAAGCCGTATGCAGGCTGACAAAATCCGATTCTTTTAATAAATCATCAAGCTCCCGATACTCTATCTTGAATTTCTTTTCCAATTCTTCGTTTCGTTTAATGTCATAATAAATAATTTTAACCCCGAAGCCGTCTTGCATCCGCTGAGCGATTGCCGAACCAATCCGACCCAAGCCGACAATACCCAATGTTTTCTCTCCAATACCGGTTCCCAAAAGCAGCTTTGGCCCCCAGGCCTTATACTGGCCGGCCCGGGTATATCTATCAGCTTCAACAATCCTTTCGGCAATAGCAAAAAGCAAGGCGATAGTGTGTTCGGCGACCGCTTCAGTTAAAACATCCGGCGTATTGGTCACCATAATTCTTCTTTTAGCGGCCTCTTTAACGTCAATATTATCATAACCGACCGCGTAATTGGCAATAATCTTTAACTGTTGGCCGGCCGCCTCCATAACTTGGCCGTCAATCTTTTCGGTTAAGACCGACAAAATTGCTTCCACTCCCTTAACTTTTTCAAGCAATTCTTCCCGGGATATTTCTCCTTCCGGGCCAACCGAAATATCCCAGCCCTTATCTTTTAACATTTTGATTCCTTTATCCGGAATCTGACGGGTAATAAATATTTTAGGCATAGATAGTTTTCCTTTCTTAATAAGATTTTAACATGAAAAGATAAAAAAGGCACTGATTCATGACAAAGACTATTTTTCCCCTTCTCTAATTTCTTTTCTAATTCTCTCCATTAAACGGGCAATAAACCAAAGATTGTGATAAGTCGCCAAGCGGTGGCCGAGTATTTCTTTAGCTTTGAACAAATGGTGCAGGTAAGCCCGGCTGAAATTCCGGCAGGTATAGCAAGAGCAATCGGCCATAATCGGTTTTTTATCTTTTCGGAAAGCAGAGTTAAAAATATTTAATTCGCCCTGCTCGGTCAAAAAAACGCCGTGACGGGCCAAGCGGGTTGGGTAAACGCAATCAAAAAGGTCTATTCCCTTGGCAACCGCTTTTTCCAAGTCAATCGGCTGGCCAATGCCCAATAAATGGCGCGGTTTTTCTTGAGGCATTCCCGGGATGACCCAGTCCAAAATTTTAAACATATCTTTTTTGTTTTTGCCTAAAGAGCCGCCAATAGCCAATCCTTCAAAAGGCAATTGGCCGATAAATCGAGCGCTCTTCATTCTTAAGTCCTTCCACTGACCGCCTTGGATGATACCGAAAAGCGCCTGGTCTCGGCGTTTCTTTGCTTTGAGACAAATCTCGGCCCAACGATGCGTCCTTTCCATAGACTTTTGAGTATATTCCTTAGTCGCCAAAGGAGAGGTGCATTCGTCAAAGGTTAAAATAATATCGGCCCCTAAATCCTCCTGGATTTTAATTGACTTTTGTGGAGTTAAGCGATGTTTCGAGCCATCTAAATGAGAGCGGAAATCCGCTCCTTGTTCATCTATTTTGACTAATTTGGGCCTGATTGCTTTGGTCCGTTTAATCTGACCGGGGAAAAAACCGACTATTTTGCCAATACCTTCTTTTAAACCAAAACCTAAACTAAAAACCTGGAAACCGCCGCTGTCGGTAACAATCGGCCCGGGCCAATTCATAAATTTATGCAAACCGCCCAGTTTTTGAATGATTTTATGGCCGGGCCGCAAGTAAAGATGATAGGTATTGCAAAGCAATGCCTCAAAGCCGATTTCTTTCAAATCGGTCGGGCTTAAGCTTTTAATCACCGCTTGCGTGGCCACTGGCAAAAAAGCCGGCGTTCTAATCTGGCCGTGAGTCGTTTTAAGCAAACCCAAACGGGCGGCCGACTTTTTACTTTTTTTGAGAATTTTGAAAAATTGTTTCATTTTTTCAAAAAGGGTGTCATTTTGAGGGACGCCCTCTGAAGGACGCCCTCCAAGGGCGTCCCTTTTCAAGACGCCCTTGGTTGAGATAATAGCCGGCCACGCCAAAAGAAACAGCCACATTCAAAGATTCTTTACGGCCGAGCATCGGCAAATGAATAACCCGGTCAGCTCTTTTTAAGACGGCCGGCGAAACCCCTTTAATTTCATTGCCTACCACTAAAGCCAAGGGAAACCGCGGCTTAAACCGGGTATAAATTAAACTATTTTTGGTCTGTTCTAAAGCGACGATAAAAAAATTTTCTTTTTTGAGCCGTTCAATTATCCGCCAAACAGACCATTGATATTGCCAGTCAATTTTTTTTTCAGCCCCCAAAGCGGTTTTGCCGATTTTAGGGTGAGGCGGCCGGCCGCAAATGCCGGTTAAAAAAATCTTATCCACGCCCAAAGCATCGGCTGTCCGGAAAATTGAGCCGATATTTTCCAAGCTGCGAATATTGTCGCAAATTACAAAAAAGAGTGATTTTTTTCTAATTCTCATAAACTTATTTTAGATGTTTCCCTTTTATTTTTCAAGAAAAAAAGCTGTTGGCCTTAATTTGACCAACAGCCGCTAATGATTGCTAACGGTCCGATTCCGGCAGCTGCATTCGCTTTTCGTGAGCGAACGCTCCTTTCCAAACATTTTTCGTCTTCCAGTCACTTTTTTTCTTCTTGATGTTCTTTCCCAAGAAGAAATCGCTGTCTTTTTTGGTAATGGTAATTTTCCTCCCGTTTAAAACAGAAAGAAATTCTCTGGCCAAGAAAAGGATCTCATCTCTCGTCAGATATCTTCCTCTTTTGAGCATATGGACAGCGCTTAAAAACAAAGAACGAGGAAGAGCAAGTTTAGTCGGAATTTCGCCGGTAATTTCCTCTTCGTCCAGCAAACGCTGGACTATCTTTCTAAAAGCTTCTCTTTCTTCTTCTATCATCTTTTTCTCCTTCTCTCCTATATTATTAAAGGGACACAAATTTGCTTTTGAAGCGCAACACCTCATAATTAGAATATATGAGGTACAAACACTTTACTAAGGATGAGAGAAACGAGCTCTCGATCCTATTGAAGAAGGGCTACTCACAGGCAGCTATTGCCAGTGTTTTAAGAAGGAACCCTTCTTCAATAAGTCGAGAACTAAAACTTAATAGCATTAATGGTCAATACGATCCAGACAATGCTCAACACAAGGCCTATGTTAAGAGAAAATACTCTAAATATCAAGGGATGAAGGTCAGAGGCAATCCAGAAATAGAGACCTATGTTAAAGAGAAAATCAGGCTGTCCTGGTCGCCCGAATCAATTGCCGGCAGATTAAGAGTAAACACTGATGGAAAATTATCAATTCATCATACCGCTATCTACAAATATCTGTATAGTCAGTATGGTCAATCTCTTTGTAAATATCTGAGATACAAACATTACCGGAGGAAAAAACAAAAGAAGACTAAAGATTTAAGAGGAGCAATCAAGGATCGCATCTTTATTGATCAAAGACCGGAGGATGTTAATCAGAGGGAACGTTTTTGGGATTTTGAAGGTGATACTCTCGGTTATCCTAAATCAGGCAAGGAAACAATCGCTGGGTTAATTGAAAGAAAATCCAGATACATCCTGATTAAGAAAATCAAGCGATTAAGGCGCGCTATTGAAGGATTTAATCGTTTGCTCCAATCTCTTCCAGTTAATTCTTTAACTTTGGACAATGGTCGGGAAAATGCTCGTTTTAAGGAATTAGATATTCCTACCTACTTCTGTCATCCTTATTCATCCTGGGAGAAAGGAGCGATTGAGAACGCTTTTGGTCTTCTAAGAGAGTATATTCCTAAGAAAACAAGATTGGAAAACTACACTCAATCTGATTTGGATGCTATTGTTAAGATAATCAATAATCGCCCTAGAAAATCTCTGGGATTTAGGGCTCCCAAAGAGGTTTTTGAAGAACAACTTTTTAAGTGAGAGTGTTGCGCTTGAGGGGCGAATGGGCTGGACAAGAATATTTTATATATTAACAAATTATTATCTATTTGTCAAGGTTCAATTTACCCAGAGCTTTTTAGCTTCCTGCCAGAGAGCGTTATTGCCCTGTTCTTTTTTCCAATACCACCATTCAACGCCCCAGAGATAGGCCTCGTCAAAACCGGTTCGCCGGGCGTAATCAATGATGCCTTTAAACTTGTCTAAATCCATTGATTTGGCTTGTTTCCAAACAGCCGTTTCGTTGATAGCGCTGGGACTCCAGGGCTCGGCCTGCAATTCAACAATAATCGCCCTTTTCACCCCGGTCAGCCATTTAACTAATTTGGCTCTTTTGTAATAAAAGACGGCCGGGATGGGATATTTAAAATGGCCTATTTTTTCAATCCAGACAATTCGGTAAAGGGTTGTCCCGAAAATATCGGCCCGTAGAGCCGGTCCCAGCCAACAGCTTAATTCGCCGCTGGCCGTGACAATAATCGGCCGCCGGTCAAAATCCAATTGGCGGACTAAAGCGATTTCCTTGTCTAAAAACTTTTTATCTAACGGCGGACATTCGCCAAATCCTTTTAAAAACGGCTCATTTTCAACTTGCCAGAATTTAATCGTCTGATTGCCCTGATAATGCTTAACTATTTCGGTCAGCAAAAGCAAAATTCGTTCTTGCTGTTCGGCTTCGCTTAATCTCTTGGCCCAATCGGGAATATGGCATTCGGGCCAACGAGGCACTTTTCGCCCCATGGCTAAAATGACCTGGGCATCCTGTCTGGCGGCTTCTCTAATTTGCCAATCTAAGTCCTCAAAAGAATATTGGCCCGGCTCCGGTTCAACGAGCGGCCAATAAGCCACTAAGCGCAGCTTATCAACTCTCAAATCGTTAAGAATGGCCAAATAAACGTCTTGCCAGTCAAAACCCATTTCTCGGGCGAATTTTTGGCTAAAAGTGACTCCGAAATTTACTCGGTCGGCCGGTTCGGCTTGGCCGGTGAAAAAATAAATCAAAAAGCCGAACAAAATAAGGACAATCAGCAGAATAGTCCAAATCAATACTCGCCAAGGATTTAAAATGTTTTTTGAAAATATCATACTCTTAAGGCGATAAGAACTTTATGATTAATTAAAAAGCTAAAATAACCAAACCCAGACTAATTAAACAAATAGCCATCACCTTTCGCATAATCACTCCGTTGCTAATTTGCTCTTTAATAATTTGGGGGAATTTTTTAGAAAGGAAAAGGGCGATAATCAGAAGAAAAGCGTATTGGACTCCTTGAAGGGCGTTAACTAATGTCACGCTGCCCAAGGCAATGGCGTAATTTAAAAGAAGATGAGAAAAAGCGGAAATACTTTTATTGGCCGCGGCCAAACCGCCTACTTTAAATTTAATCTTCTTTGAAGTTTTGAAAACGGCCTGACGGACATTCGGCCAAAAGAGCAACAGCCAAGCCCCCAAAAAACCGCCGAGCCGAATCCAAATAAAACCGTTGATAAAAGATTGTTCCAAATAAATGAATTTGGATAAGACATAAGAAGAGGCGAAGAAAAAAGCGGCTAAGAGAGAGAAAAACAATCTTTTGTTCAAAGACGCTTTGGCTAAAATCTTTTCTCTCCTTGGCCAGAACATGACAACGCTTCCAATAATCAGCAAGAAAAAGGCAATAAACTGATCCCAGCTTAAACGTTCGTCTAAAAGGAAATAACTGAAAAATAAAGTGAAAAGAGGGACGGCCCCGCCGACAATCGGGACAACCCGAGAAATTTCACCTAATTTAATCGCCTGGTAAAAAAACAAAATGGCCAAGACGAATAAAAAGCCGGCTAAGAAACTGATTAAGATTTGATTAATCGGCAAAAGGCCAAAACCAAAAGGAAATAAAGCCAAAGCGGTTATGCCTAACAGTCCGACATAAAAAGCATAGACAGTCGGCTGAAGGACCGTTTTAGAAAGAATAAATTTGTCAACAATAAAAACTAAGGCAAAAAGAAAATGAGCAGTAAGAGCAATCAGAAGCCAATTCATAAAATTTAAATTCCGAGCTTATTGAGAAAATTAGGCAAAATTTGGGCCTCAAAATTTGGGCCCCCTAAGGCCCAAGCAGAGTTTTGTTATTTGATGACCGGGCCTTAACTTTTGTATTAAGGGCGTCCCTGGAAGGGCGTCCCT
>CAYXST010000003.1:13416-21487 GCA_964467815.1 uncultured Candidatus Saccharibacteria bacterium
AAGGGCGTCCCTGGAAGGGCGTCCCTCAAAATGACGCCCTTGGTGATTATTTCTGGCACTTTGGGCAAAAATGCGCCGACCGACCGGCTATTTTCAGGCGTTCAATCTTAGCGCCGCAAATATAACAGGGCTGGCCCTGACGGCCGTAAACTTTGAGCAAGGGCAGATAATCGCCTTTTTGGCCGGCTGTATCAAGGTATTGGTCGGCCGAAGTCCCCCGGCGTAAAACAGCCAAAGATAAAATATCTTTAATTCCCTGGTAGATTCTTTTTATTTCGGCCGGCTTAAGAGTGCCGGCTTTTCTGAATGGCAAAACTTTGGCTAAAAACAAAACTTCGTCGCTATAAATATTGCCGAGGCCGGCCAGCCAGGTCTGGTCCATTAAAAGCGGCTTAATCTTAGCGCCTTTTCTTTTATTTAATAATTCTTGAAATGTTTTAAGAGTAAATTCTTTAGATAAGGGTTCGGGACCGTATTTCTCTTTTTTCAGAAAAAGAGCCAATTCTTTTTTAGGAACTACTTTAACAAAACCGAATTGCCTTAAATCATTATGAATCAAACGAGTGCCATCGGCGAAATAATAAACGAGGTGAGTATGTTTATTCGGCTCGCCTTGATAGATTAATTGGCCGCTTAATTTTAAATGAATAACCAAACAATATCCGTTGGACAACTCAATAATTAGCAATTTAGCCCGCCGGCTGATATTGGTAATGATTGCCCCGGCAACAAGTTTTTTAAACTTTTCCAAAGGATATTTAATAAGCTTCGGCAAGCGAACTTCAACCGCCTTTATTTTCTTGCCTTTTATTTTCCTGTTTAGTTGTCTTTTAATTGTTTCTATTTCCGGTAGTTCGGGCATAATTTTAAAGATTACCTCGGCGGTTCCTGATACTGAGAACTGACTAAGACTTCTCTGAGGGCGTCAATATCTTCCAAAACTATACCCGTTCCCCGGACAACGGCCGTTAAGGGATCTTCAGCCAATTTAACCGACATTTCCGTCTGCTCGGCGATTAGTTGGTCTAAACCGCGCAATAAGCTGCCGCCGCCAACTAAGAATATTCCTCGTTCCATAATGTCAGCCACCAATTCGGGCGGCGTCTCTTCAACGGCCCCTTTAATCGCATTGACTAATACTTTAACCGAACGACTCAAGGCCTTGCGGATTTGGCTGTCATCAATAGTCATTTCCTTGGGCAGGCCGGTGACTAAATCGCGACCGCGCATAATTGTTTCTAATTTTTCCCCTAAAGTATAAGCCGAGCCAACGGCTAATTTAATATCTTCAGCCGTTCTCTCGCCTAAAAGGAGATTAAATTCATCGCGAACATACTGGATAATATCCTCGTTCAGTTTGTCGCCGGCTATGCGCAAACTCCTGCTGACGACAATGCCGCCTAAAGAAATAACGGCCATTTCGGTCGTCCCGCCGCCTATGTCAATAATCATATTGCCGGTCGCTTCCTGAACGGGCAACCTAATGCCGATAGCCGCGGCCATCGGCTCCTCAATTAAATAGACCGCCCGAGCGCCAGCGCTTTTAGTGGCGTCTTCAACCGCTTTTTTTTCCACTTCGGTTACTCCCGAAGGGACGCCGACAACCACCCGCGGCCGAGGTAAAACAGAAAAGCTTTCCCGATGAACTTTGTCAATAAAAAATTTAAGCATCTGCTCGGTCACTTCAAAATCAGAAACAACGCCGGCGACCAAAGGCCGCGAAGCGACAATATGACCGGGCGTTCGGCCAACCATTTTTTTAGCTTCCTGACCAATAGCTAAAATTTGCCCGGTTTTTTGATTAACGGCTACCACTGACGGCTCATTAATGACAATCCCCCGGCCCTTGACATAAACCAAGGTATTAGCCGTGCCCAAATCAATGCCAACGTCTTTGGAGAAAAAGCCAAAAAAATTATCAAACATAAGTTTTTAATTTTAATGGATGTCCATTTTAAGGACACGCCTTGGACAGCTCGAACATCCTGTCAATGACCTGATTTATTTTGACCAATTCTTTCTTATCGCTGTTTCTTTTTTTGAGCTCAACCGAATCTTCGGCGATGGTTTTTTGGCTGACGACTAAACGGAGAGGGATGCCGATTAAATCGGCTTCGGCAAATTTCTCGCCCGGATTTTTATCTCGGTCATCGTACAATATTTCTTGGCCGGCTTTTTGGCCATCTTGGTAAATCTGTTCAGCTACCTTTTTAACTTTTCCCTCAACCTCCAAGGCAATTAAATGGACTTGATAAGGAGCCACCGAAGCGGGCCAAATAATCCCCTGGCCATCATGAGAAACTTCAATAATAGCGGCCATCAACCGACCCAAGCCAATGCCGTAACAGCCCATAACGACCGGTTTTTCCCGGCCGTCTTTGTCGGTAAATTTAGCGGCCATAGCTTGGCTGTATTTAGTCCCTAAATAAAAAATATGGCCAACTTCAATACAGCTTTTTCCCTCTAATTTATTCTGGCAATGAGGGCATTTTTTAATCCGGCCGGCTTTCTCTAAATTAGCTCCGTAACCGCATTTGGCGCAAGTGACTATTTTATCCTCGCCGGTTTCAGCCGGCAGCATAAATTCGTGGGAAAGATTGCCGCCGATACTGCCCGACTCGGCCTCAACAACAATCGCTTCCAAACCGCATCGCTTGAATATTTTAGCATAGGCCTCTTTGGCTTTTTCATAAAAATCCAGGGCTTCTTCTTCCGAACGATGAAAGCTATAGAGGTCTTTCATGATAAATTCACGGACCCGCAAGAGACCGCCGGTTGCCCTCATCTCGTTGCGAAACTTATTCTGGATTTGATAGAGAGAGAGGGGCAAATCCTGATAAGAATGAACCCTTTTTCTGACCAAATCGGTAATCACCTCTTCATGAGTCGGCCCCAGGCCGTATTCTTTCTGATGGCGGTCTTTAACCTTAAAAAGAGGCGGGTCAATTGTTCGCCAGCGGTCGGTCTCCTGCCATAAGCTTTGTGGAATCAAAGAAGGCAGAAATAGTTCCTGGCCGCCTAAATTGTCCATCTCCTCTTTGATGATTTTCTCAAGCTTTTGCTCAACCCGCCAACCCAGAGGCAAAAAACTATAGATGCCGGCCGCTATCTGGTCAACAAAATCGCCCCTGATTAAATAGCGGTGGCTGATTGTCTCGGCCCCCTTGGGAGCTTCTTTTTTAGTTTTGGCAAAAAGTTGAGATTGGCGCATGATAAATTTCATCATTCACTAATGGAGGCCGTTTAACCGGCATAATGAATTACGAGAACCGTTCTCGTACTTATTTAAAAGAAATGAACAACGTCCCGCCAGGTGACGACAACCATCAATAAAATTAAAATAGCAAAGCCGACCAGATGAGTTACTCGTTCAATTTTTTGGTTAACCGGCGAGCCCTTTATTTTTTCAATGGCCAAAAAGAGCAAGCGGCCGCCGTCCAAGGCCGGAAAGGGCAAAATATTAATAATGGCCAAAATAACGCTTAAGGTAATGGCAAATTGAAGAATATAAATAAAGCCGTATTCAACCACTTGGCCGGTTAAAACAAAAATGCCGACCGGACCGGCTATCTCTTCGGTTAACTGTCCGGTCGTCAGCAGTCCCCAAAAAAGATTTCCGAAAGCGGCCGCCACAGCCCAAATTAAATAGCCCGTTCCGACAATGCCTTTGGGTATGGCCCGATACCAAGGATAAGAGACAATGGCCGTTCTGACCAAAGCGACGCCCAAGGGGCCTTCCTCGGCTGGCGGATTAACTCTGGGAACTAAAGTTTTCTCTAAAATTTCGTCTCCTCTTTGGATAACCAAGGTTATTTCCTCGCCGCCATGAGCGCTGACAAACTCTTGAATTTGTCCTACTCTATCGATTGTTAATTGTTCGCCGTTAATGGCCAATTGTTTGACAATATCGCCCATTTTAATCTCGGCTTGGCCAGCCGGAGAATTAGGAGCTACTTGAACGATTTGCGCTTTGGCTCCCGGATTGACCGCCTGGTCGTCAATGGCCGAAGGCAATCCCAGCCAATATCCCAAACTAAAAAGAAAAGCGGCTAAAATTAAATTCATGGTCACCCCGGCCACCAAAATTAAAGCCCTCGTCCTAACCGGTTTATTGTAAAAAGCTCTTTGAGATTCTTGTTCGGGTTCCTTGTCCGGCCGGCCTTCTTCGCCATATATCTTGACAAAACCGCCGATGGGCAAAAGGTTTAAAGAATAAATAGTTTCTCCTTTTTTGAGGCCGAAAACCCTCGGCGGAAAGCCAAAACCAAATTCTTCCACTTTCAGACCGGCTTTTTTGGCGGTAATAAAATGGCCGAATTCATGAACGAAAATTAACAGACCAATGACTAAAATAAAAACAATAATGGTTAGAAGCATAATTAAACTTTCATTATTTCTTTTTCTTTTTTCTCGGCCGCTTCTTCAATTTGCCGGTTGTAATCATCGACCACTTTTTGCAGTTCGTCCTTGGCTTTAAACTTATCGTCTTCAGAAATCTTCCCCTCCTTTTCCAAATCCTGAATCCGACGCCAAATTTCTTCTCGTTGGCGGCGGATGCTGATCCGACATTCTTCCATTTTTTCCTGAACAATTTTGTTTAATTCCTTGCGTCGTTCTTCGCTTAGAGGAGGAATCGTCAAACGGACAAAGTCTTCTTCAACAACCGGACTAAGGCCTAATTTTGAATGGCCGAGCGCTTTTTCAATATTTTTAAGAATACTTTTATCCCAAGGCTGAATCAATATTGACCTTGAGTCCAAAGTTTGAATATTGGCCAATTGCTTCAGAGGCATTTTCTGGTTATAACACTCAACCGTTAAATCTTCTATCAAGCTTGGCGTAGCTCGACCAATCTGTAAACTGGCCAGTTCGCCTTTTAAGTATTCAGTCGTTTTGTCGAGATTAGGTTTTATTTTATCAATTAGTTCTTTAGACATACTCATCATTTCCTAGAGCTTATTTATGCATGCCGACATAAATAAAATGAGGATTTTTCGGGTCAATGGCAATTGTTTTAAGGTCGCGCCGACTAGGTAATTCATGTACCGTCCAATTGATTCCCTGGTCTAAACTGCGGTAGAGAATAGAACCGGCTCCATAATATAAATGGTCCGTATTTTGAGGGTCAACCGCCAAGCTTAAAACCGGTTTTGATTCCGGCGGCATAACTATTTTAACCTCCTGCCAGCTCTGGCCGGCATTTTTGGAAGTCAGGAGGCCGTATTCAGAACCAATATAGACAACATCAGGCCTTTGCGAATCAATAACTATCTTTTCCACTTTTTCGGCTTGCCTAAGCTTCCTTAAGTCCTCTTCAAGGGACTGCCAGTTGATTCCTTTATCGGAAGTTTTGTAAATCCCTTTTTGAAAAGTGCTCAAATAAACAACTCTGGTATCTTGAGGATTTATGGCAATGTCGGAGATAACGTCATCAAACCACTTGATCAATTCCCAGGATTTGCCGTAGTCAGTACTTTTTAAAAAGCCTCCCTGGGCCGTACCCATATAAATGATTGATGGGTCGTAATCATCAACGGCTACGGCAAAAACAGCGTATTTTTCTTCAGAAACCACATAAACTTCTTCCCAGGAGTCGCCATCGTCCTGACTGCGGAAAAGTCGGCCCTTTTTGTCCTGATAAACGGCCGCGTAAAGACGATGAGAATCTTTGGGGTCAATGGCAATATCATAAACATTAGCCCGGCCAGAAAAAACTCCGTTTTTATCTTTTAGCTTATACCAATGGCCTCCCCAAGAACAGCTTCGATAAAGGCCATTTTCCCGAGTGCCCAAATAGATAACCGCCGGGTTATTGCGGTCAATGGCCAAGCTTAAAATATCCAGAGAGCCAATTGAAACCTTTTCTTCTTTAACGGTTAATTGACGCCAGTTTTCGCCCATATCTTCAGAAAAATAAAGTCCGCCATCGCTGATTTGATTGCATTGAAAAGGTAAAACAGCCAAAGAGGCAAAAAGCGGAATAGTAACTAAAAAAGATTTTTGCATTTTATCTAACTATTTCCAAAATTAAAACTTCTAAGGCCAAGCGATGGTTAATGCTTGGATTGGCCAAGAGAGAGTCTGTTTTTGTAATCGCTTGAATGATATTTTTCAATTTAGTCAAGGAATAGCAATTTTGATATTGCTTGGCTTCGGGATAAATAATTAAATCGGGGCAGCCCAAAGCCAATAAAAGCAAATCCCTAAACCAGAAAAGCCAATTTTTGAGAATTTTTCGGGCCCGGGGGATATCTTTAGCCATATTTTCAACATATTGATAGCCCTCATTTAAATCAGCCCGAACTAACTTTTCCAATTGACTGATAATCTTATCCTGCTCTTGGAATAAAGCTGGTTCTTTTAAATACTGAATAGCCAGGCCCGGCCGGCCATTAGCCAAACGAATAATTTTGGAATCTGAAACATTCTTTTTTATTTCTTCTTCTCCCACCGTTAAAAACTTGATTAACTGGCAACGGGAAACAATAGTCGGCAAAAGCAGTTGCGGCTGAGCGGCAATCAATATCAAAATAGCTTGCCCCGACGGTTCTTCCAATGTTTTCAAAAGGCAATTACCTGCTTCAACGGTCATTTTTTCGGCCTGGTCAATCAAAACAACCTTATAAGGCGCTTGATAAGGGAATAAGCTCATTTGATGCTGGATTTGTCTGGCTTGGTCAATGCCGATTTCCAATTCTTTTTTAACCCCTTTTTTCTCAACCAATTCCGGCTCAACAATTAAAATATCCGGATGGACTGCTTGGCCGATTTCTGGCCCATTAAGCATCCTGATAAATTCTAAAGCAACGGTTTTTTTGCCCAAGTGCTCAGGACCGGCAAACAAGTAAGCATGAGCTAATCGCTTATTCTCAATGCTTTTTTTAAGAAGCTTTAAAATTGGCTGGTGACCAATGATCATAAAGATATATTATCATATCTTGACAATATCGCAAAGACCCTCTGATTCTTTTTTGCTTTGCTCAATTTTTTCAATAACAAATTCCTTGATGCTTTTTTCAAATCTTTCCGGAGAAAAAAGTTCGGCTCTTTTTCTAATGACCAAAGGGCTGTAATTTTTCAAATTAAGGCGCAAACGGCGGAGACCGTCAGCCAACGATTCGGCCGCCGGATCGTCAAAAAATTCTCCGGTTATTCCTTCTAAAATCGTCTCGGTCGCTCCTCCTTGACGGTAGGCCAAGACCGGACGGCCGTAGCTCATGGCTTCTACCGGAGCAATGCCAAAATCATCTTCGCCCGGAAAAATAAAAGCGGCGCAGTTTTGAAAATATTCCTTAATTACTCCGTCTGATTGCCAGCCAAGAAATTTGATATTAGAATAAGCCATTTTCTCCAGCCGTTTCCTGTCTCTTCCCTGGCCGATGATGACCAAAGGCAATTCCAGTTTATTAAAAGCGTCAATTGCTAAATCAATCCGCTTGTAAGGAGTTAATTGAGAAACAATTAAAAAATATTCATTTAAAGGGTTGTCCTTTCGGACGACGCCCTGGCGAAGCAAGGACGTGTCTGAAAAGGCGACCTTGGCAGTCTTTTGGACCGGCGGATAGATTATTTTAGCTTCCCGGCCATAATATTTTCTAATCCGTTGAGCGGTATGTTTGGAATTAGCCAAAAAATAATCAACTCGGTTAGCGGCCGCTCTGTCCCAAAGACGCAAATAATGGCAAAGAATCTTTCTTAGGAAAGAAGAACCGCCGTTATAGGCCGGCCCGTAATCCCAGAGAAAGCGGGTCGGATTGTGGCAATAACAAATATGGATTGTTTTAGGGCGTAAAACCAATCCCTTGATAAAAGCGCTGGCCGAAGAAATAACTAAATCATATTCTCTTAAATCAAGCGACTCAACGGCCGCCGGAATAAAAGGAGCTAAGAAACGATGGTATTTTCGGGCCAAGGGCAAACTTTGCAAAAAAGAAGTCCGTATCTTTACATCGGGAAAATATTTTCCCATTTTCTCCTTGTTATAAAGCAGGGTGAAAACATCAGCTTGGGGAAAAATTTTCCGCAAATTTAAAAGGACCCTCTCGGCCCCTCCAAAACGAATTAAATAATC
>CAYXST010000003.1:21587-47814 GCA_964467815.1 uncultured Candidatus Saccharibacteria bacterium
TTTTCCGCAAATTTAAAAGGACCCTCTCGGCCCCTCCAAAACGAATTAAATAATCATGAACTAAAGCTACTCTCATTTTTTTTTGAGGGCGTCCTTTAAAAGTACACCTTAACCAACGATACTCTTAAAATATTCCTTGGTTAAAGGATTTAAGATGGAAAGGGTGTACTTTTAAGGGACGCCCTTGATTGTCGCTCTCGATTATCTCGTTAAAACCTTAAGAGTTTCTCGGGCGCACTTTAACCAGGAAAATCTTTTAACGTTGGCATATCCTTTGAAAATTAAATCCTTTCTCAGTTTTTCATCGTTAATGATTTTATACATCGCCTGACTAATTTGTTCAACATTATTCGGATCAACCAAGATGGCCGCCTGACCGGCTACTTCCGGCAGAGAAGAAACATTGGAAGTAATTACCGGACAGCCAGCCGCCTGGGCTTCTAAAATAGGCAGGCCGAATCCTTCATAGAAAGAAGGCAAAACAAACATTTCCGCTCCTTGGAGCAATGACCATTTTTCTTTATCGCTGACGTATCCTTTCTCAATAATATCTTTCTGGTTGATTAACTGGCTGGTCAAATTTCGGCAGCCATAACCTCTTGGCCCGACTAAAATTAATTTATGCGGCGTTTTGTATTTCTTTTTCAATAAATTAAAGGCCTTGAGCAATCCGAGAATATTTTTTTTGGCTTCCAGACGGCCGATAAAAATAATATACGGGGTTTTTATCTCTTGGCTGACCGGCTCTAATTGAGGAGGAATTGCTCCGTGATAAACCACCGTTATTTTCTCCGGCTGACCGCCATACAGTTCTACTAAATCTTTTTTGGTATTTTCGGAAACGGCGATAATCCGGCGGGCCTTTTTTAAAGCATACTTGGTGCTCCAACGCAAATAATTCAAATGCCGCCAAGGATACATTTTGGGGTAATATTCGTATTCTAAACCATGAATGGTCACTACTGAATTTCCGGGATGAGCCAAAGGCAGCACATGAACCGGAATAAAAAGAACCTCCGGTTGATTTATGAGCATTTCCGAAGCCAGTCTCACTTGAGTCCACATAGACCAGGGCCATTTCAAAGACCTAATTTTAAAATTGCCTAAATATTGTTCGTCTTCCGCCACTATTTGTTTGCCGGCCGGTCCGGCGCTAAAAATCTCATTTTGGCGCTGGGTATATAGAATAAAGCGATGCTTCTTGCTTTCCTCCAGCATCGTTAAATGTTTGATTAACTGATAAGTATATTCTTCGACGCCGGTGCGTGGCTGCTTGAAAACAGACGCCGCGTTAATGCCAATGGTCATTTTTTCATCATAATACTTCTTTTATAAATATCTAAATGCTCTAAAGCCAAACCGGCTCCCTTGGCTACGCAAAGTATCGGCTCCTTGGCTAAGCGGCAAGGCACGCCGATGGTCTGGATAATCAATTTATCCAAATTGTTGAGCAAAGAACCGCCGCCGCTCAAAGTTATTCCTTTGTCCATAATATCGGCGATTAATTCCGGCGGCGTCCCCTGAAGAACGTTTTTAACCGCTTGAATAATTTCACCTAACTGCTCTGAAATAGCCCCGGTTATCTCGTTGCCATGAACCTCAATTAATTTGGGCAAGCCGGCCACTAAATCGCGTCCCTGAATTTTTAAAGAAGCGTCGTTTTCTTGAGGCAGGGCGTTGCCCAATTTGATTTTAATCATTTCAGCCGTTCTTTCGCCAATAGCCAGATTATACCTTTTCCGAATAAATTCACTAATGGCCTGGTCAAACTTATCGCCGCCGACTCTAACCGAGGCCCAAGAAACAATGCCGCCCAAGGAAATAACAGCCATTTCCGAAGTCCCCCCGCCAATATCAATAATCATATGGCCGCCCGGCTCATTAATTGAAATGCCGGCTCCAATAGCCGCCAAAACCGGTTCTTTAATGGCATAAGCTGTTTTAGCGCCTGCTTTGACGGTTGCTTCAACAACGGCCCTTCTTTCGGTCGAGGTAATGCCCGCCGGCACAGAAACCATTATTTCCGGTCGGAAAAATCGCCATCGGCCTAAAACTTTACCGATGAAATAACGGAGCATCGCTTCGGTAACCCGGTAATCGGCAATAACTCCGTCTTTCATCGGCCGGGAAACGACAATTGTTTCCGGAGCGCGGCCTAACATTTTTTTGGCCTCCTGTCCAACGGCTAAAATACGGTTGTCTTCAACGGAAATAGCGACAACCGTCGGTTCATTAACAACTACTCCTTTGCGAGGCAAATAGACCAAAGTGGTCGCTGTTCCCAAATCAATGCCAATTTTTTTGATTAACATAAATTAATAATTTTTGGGACCGGCTTGGCCCTAAAGGTCCAAATAACTAATTTAAAATTAGACCATTGGAAATTTCAGTCAACGCGTTGAATATCCGCTCCCAGTTTTTGCATCCTTTCCTCAATTTTCTCGTAGCCCCGGTCAATCTGATAAATATTTTCAATGACTGACTGACCGCGAGCAATTAAGGCAGCAATAATCAAAGCGATGCCGGCCCTGATATCAGGGCTAATCAGACAACGTCCGGTTAATTCGGTCGGCCCCTGAACGATAACCCGGTGAGGGTCGGCCATAATAATATTGGCTCCCATTTGATTAAGCAAATCGGTATAAAAAAGACGGCCTTCAAAAATAGTCTCGTGAATCAAAGAGATACCTTGGGCTTGAGTCATCAAAACCGTAAAAGGCGCTTGTAAATCAGTGGCCAAGCCGGGGTATTCATGAGTCTTTAAATTAACTGCCTTCAATTTGAATCCCGGCTTAATCAATGCCGAATCTCGGCCTATCTTAAAATTAACGCCGGCTCTTTCCAGAAGAAACCAGAAAACATCCAAATTTTCCGGATTTAAACCAACAACTTTTATCGGACTTTGCGAAGCCGCCCCCAAAATGATAAAACTGCCTGCTTCAATTCTATCCGGCATTACCTGGCAACGACCGCCTTTTAAAGAGCTAACTCCTTCAATTCCAATAAAGGGGGTGCCGGCTCCGTTAATTTTAGCGCCGCACTGATTCAAAAAATCGGCTAAGGCGACAATTTCCGGCTCACAGGCCGCATTTTTAAGCAAGGTTTTGCCTTTGGCCAAAACAGCCATGAGGAGCATCGTTTCGGTAGCGGTCACGCTAATCAAGGGAAAAACAAATTTAGTCCCTTTTAATTGCTTTTTGATAGTCAATTGATAGCCAGAGTCATTCTCTTTGACTCTGACGCCAAAAGCTTCAAAACCGGTCAAAAAAATATCGCGCGGCCGCTGGCCAATGACGCAGCCGCCGGGACGCGGAAAAACCGCCTGGCCCCGCCGGACCAGCAAGGGAGCAGCCATTAAGATTGAACCCTTTAATTTCTGAGCAATATCCGGCTCCAAGCGAAACTCGGTAATATTTTTTGCCCTAATATGGTAAAGGCCGTCTGATTTATTTTCTACTTCGGCGCCGACTCCCTTAAGCAACTCAATCAGCCGGAAAATATCCTCAATTTGGGGAACATTGCCAATAATCCATTCTTGGTCGGTTAAAAGAGAAGCCGCCAAAAGTTTTAAAGCGGCATTTTTGGCTCCTTTTACTCTAATCGTCCCTTTCAGTTTTCGCCCTCCCCGAATAACAAATTTGGCCATAGTATTTAGGGGACAGGATTCAAACAAGAACCCTGCTCCTTTAATATTACTCCGGCTAAAGCTTCTTGGCAAGCCGGCTAATTAGTGTTAGAATCAATAATGCTAATATGACTCAGCGAGCGCGTCGTCTGCTACTTTTTTTGGCCATTCTTCTTTTTGTTTTAGCCGCTTCCGGCATTCTGCTTTATGCCTGGGGTTATAGCTTTGATTGGCCGGAGAAAAAATTTGTTTTAACCGGCGGTTTTTATCTTAAATCCATTCCTAAAAAAGCCGAAGTTTATCTAAATAATAAATTGAAAACAGAAAAAACTCCGGCTTTTATCAAACGGCTCCTGCCTAAAGAATATCAAGTTAAAATAACCAAGGATGGTTTCCATACTTGGCAGAAAAAATTAAGAATAGAATCAAAAATGGTTACTGAAGCAAGGAATATTCTTTTGATTCCCGAGCACCCTTTTTTGGAATTAGTCAAAGAAGAACTGCCAGCAGATTTTTCTTTAGATGAATTTATGTCTTTGGAAAAATCCAACATTATTTTTTACATCCAAGAACCAAGTTATATTCTTTACAAAACCGACCAGGCCGCTTCTTTTAATAAACAAATCAGTTTAGCCCCCCTGCCGTCCGGCCATCAATACCAAATTTTCGTTTCCACCAATGAAAAAATAGTTCTTTTAAACGAAAAAAATGAGCTTTATTATTTTAAGCCCGAAAACAAGGCCTTTGAATTGTTGGCTGAAAATGTCCAAGGGGTTCAATTTGCCCCGGATAATAAAAAGCTTTTATATTATACGTCAAACGAAATCTATGTTTATTATTTAGAAGATATTCTTATTCAACCGAATAAAAAAGCGTACGAAAAAGAATCAATCACCCGCTTAAGCCAAGAAATTAAAAAAGCTATCTGGTATTCTCAAACCAATAACCATATTATTTTTACTACTGACCAAGCCGTTAAAATTATTGAATTAGACGACCGCGATTACCGCAACGCATTTAATTTATTTAACTGGTCAACCAGCCAAATAGCTTATTCTCATAAAGACAAAAAAATCTATTTAGTCAAAGGAGAGAAGCTTTTAAGCTTCTCGCTAAGTTCAGAATAGAGGAATAGAGAGGGCGTCCCTTAAAAGGACGCCCTTTTTTAGAAGGGCGTTCTTTTAAGGGACGCCCTCTGAATGTAATTTATTAAAAATCCCGCCGGAAGGCGGGATTTTTTTATCTCTTTCTCCACTGGGGAGCCCGTCTGGCTTTTTTGAGACCGGGCTTCTTTCGTTCTACTTCGCGCGGGTCGCGGCTAAGAAAACCGGCCCGCTTTAGCTTTTTAGAAAAATCA
This sequence comes from uncultured Candidatus Saccharibacteria bacterium, assembly GCA_964467815.1. GTDB lineage: Bacteria > Patescibacteriota > Minisyncoccia > Portnoybacterales > UBA2143 > CAYXST01. The sequence continues at coordinate 26,570 of CAYXST010000003.1, forward strand.
GGATTAAATTTAACCAAAGCTCTGGACATTCCATGGCGAATAGCTTCGGCTTGTCCTCTGATGCCGCCGCCTTTTACTCTGATAGTCGCCTTAAAGCGATTAATTGATTTCATTTTCTGGAGCGGGCTGGCGACTAACTGCTGAAATTCTAAGATAGGAAAAAAGTCAGTATAAGCTTTCTGGTTAATTTCAATCTTAGCTTTTTTGTCCTCAAAAGGCCGGCAAGTAAAAAGACGCACTCGAGCGGTCGCCCGTTTACGCCGACCAACTGCTTCATAATATCTTTTGTCTTTGTTGAGCTCTTCTTGAGTCTTTTTAGGCGATTTAGCCTTGGCTTTAGCGGTTTTCTGAATAGTTTTTTTCGGCCGGACGACAGTTAATTTGCTTTTACTTGATTTCTTTTGAGTAACCATTATTCGGCTTCTCCTTTGTATAATTCTAATTTTTTAATCATTTTTTTTCTTAATTTATTCTTGGGCAGCATTCCATAAACGGCTTTTCTAACTACCTGGCGCGAATCTCTCTCCATCATTTCTTCTAATCTAAACTCTTTAAGACCGCCCGGATATCCGGAATGCCGGTAATAAATCTTCTGTTTCATTTTGCGGCCGGTTACTTTAATCTTGTCTGTGTTGGTAATTGTTACCCGGTCGCCCTTATCTAAATAAGGCAAAAAACCGGGCTTATTTTTCCCCCTTAGCAAATTGGCCGCTTCAACAGCTAAATGCCCCAATATTTTGTTAGTCGCATCAATAGTCTGTTTGGTCATTTTTATCTCTACTCAACTAATTCAATTATAGCCATTTTAGCTCCATCGGTCCGGCGAGGCCCTAATTTAATAATCCTGGCATAGCCGCCGTTTCTTTTTTGATAACGGGGACTAATTTGGCTGATTAGTTTTTGGCGAGCTTTAACCGGCAAATACTTAGTCAAATATCTGACAGCCGCCAAACCATTTCCTTTAGAGGCGCGCTCCGGAGACGCATCCGCTTTTGGCGGAGATCCGTCCGGGCCGGAAGCAGATTGTTCTCGGCTGGTCATGGCTGATTTCCCTTTGGTAATCAGTTTTTCGACAAAAGGACGAATTTCTTTGGCTTTTTCTTCAGTCGTGGTAATCCTCTCTTTCAAAATTAAATGAGCGGCTAAATTTTTTAGAAGCGCTTGTCTTTGGTTTCGCCTCCGACCAAACTTCCTGATTTTCTGGCGATGCTTCATATATGATTAAGAACGCAAAGTCGAGCCTAATTTGCCCAGGGCTCTTTTAATTTCCACAATTCTTTTCTGGCCCAATCCTTCAATCTTTTTTAAATCCGCTTCTTTCTTTTTAATCAAACCACCTACGGTCTTAACACCGCCTTCTTCCAATAAATTGATTGCTTGAGCGGAAATTTTCAAATCATTTATTTTCATTCTGGCAATTTCTTTGTTTTTCTTATCTTGCGGACTCGTTTTCTTAGTCTTTTTTTTGTCAATTTTAACTTTAGCTTTTTCCACTTTCTTCCCAATTTTTTCTCCCAAAAAAGCCAGCACTTTAAAATGGTCAACCAGAATCTGGGCCGCTTTCTGGAAAGCGTCTTCCGGACTGACCGTTCCGTCCGTTTCAACGGTCACCCGCAGACGGTCATAGTCGGTTCTTTCACCTACCCTCGTATGTTCGATAGAATAATTGACTTTGCGAACCGGACTAAAAATAGCGTCAAGAGCAATTCGGCCAATTTCTAATTTCCCCTTTTTTCTCGACTCGGTCGCTGAATAGCCCAAGCCCGGCTCTATCTCCAGTTCCATCTCTAAATTAGCTCTTTTGTCAGACAAGGTGGCCAGATGCATTTTAGGATTAGCTATTTCTAATTGAGAAGTTGTTTTAATATCGGCGGCGGTAACTTCTCTTTCGCCTTTTGCTTTAAGCGAAACTCTAACCGGTTGGTCGGTGTATAGTTTAAATCTGACCTGTTTAAGATTAAGAATTATTTGAACCACATCTTCAACAATATAAGGAATGGCTGAAAACTCATGCTGGACGCCTTTAATTTTAACTCCGGTAATAGCCGCTCCGGGCAAAGACGATAAGAGCACTCGCCGTAAAACGTTGCCCAAGGTAGTCCCGTAGCCGGGATAACAGGCCTCGATTTCAATAACCGCCAGATTATTTTTCTTTTCAATAATTTTTGGTTTATGAGGTAAAGTGATCATAATTCAGTGAACAGCGAATAATGAGCAATGAACAATATTGTTCGTTGTTTATTGTTCGTCGTTCGTTGATTTACCTTGAATAATATTCAATGACCTTGCTTATTTCGCCAACTTTGTCTATGTCAGCTACCTTAGGATGGTCAATGATTTTACCTTCCAATTTTTGTTTATCCAAAGAAAGCCAGGTCGGCGTTTGGTATTTTTTTAAAGTTGTTTTTAAATCTCGAAAGGGAGCCAATTTTTTACTCTTTGCCCTAATCTGAATAATGTCTCCTTTTTTGGCTTGATAGGAGGGAATATTGTTTTTTCGCCGGTTGACTAAAATATGGCCGTGGCTAACCAATTGCCTGGCCAATATTCTTGAAGCGGCCCAGCCTAATTTAAAAACAAGATTGTCTAAACGATTTTCCAACTGGCCAATTAGCAGTTCCTCATTGTTGCCTTTTTGGCTAACGATTTTTTTAAAATAATTCTTAAATTGTTTTTCGGAAATACCGTAGCTGTAACGGATTTTCTGTTTTTCAATCAATTGCTGTCCGTATTCAGAAGCGCCTTTTCTCCTTCTTGACCTGCCGTGAAGACCGGGAATATATGGTTTTCGAACCAAGGCGCATTTTTGGCTAAAACAACGTTCGCCCTTAAGAAAAAGCTTTTGGCCCACCCGGCGGCATTTTTTACAAACATTAGTCATAAATTAAACTCTCCTTGGCTTAGGCGGCCGACAGCCATTGTGAGGAATCGGCGTTACGTCTTTAATGGAAACTATCTCCAATCCATGATTAATCAACGCTCTAATGGCGGCCTCGCGGCCACTGCCAACTCCTTTGACAAAAATGGCTATTTCTCTAAGGTTTAAGCTTTTATTTTTTCCCAGCAGAGTGTCAACCACTCGAGAAGCGGCAAAGGGAGTTGCTTTTTTGGGACCCTTAAAACCAAGCGAACCGGAACTGGCCCAAGAAACCACCTGGCCCTGTTTGTCGGTCATGGTGATAATGGTATTGTTGTAGGTTGACTGAATAAAAATCTTTGCCTGAGTCAGTTGGCTGATTTTTTCTTTTTTTCCTTTGGGACGAGAAACTTGAGCCGCTTTTTTTTCAGCCGCCTCTCTGGTTTCGGTCTCTTTCAAGAGTTCTTCTTCAGTTTTTTTAATTACTCTTTTTTTACCCATACCAATTATTTCCAAAATCTCAAGCCATAGGCGCAGAAATTTTGGCAATCAGAATTGAGCGCCCTCTCAGGCGGTAGGCCAAGCCCTTTAGGTCTTTTCAGCTGCTTTTTTCCGGCCGCTGCTCACGGTCCGCCTGACATTGCCGCGAACCGTCCGGGTGTTGGTCTTGGTTCGTTGTCCTCTTGCGGGCAAACCTTTAGCATGACGACTTCCTCGATAAGAACCAATATCTTTTAATCTCTTGATGTTCATCATTTTCTCTCTTCTTAATTCTCCTTCCACTCTGTATTTTTTTTCAACCGCCTCTCTCAATCCGGCAACTTCTTGATTAGAAAGTTCATTGGTTCGTCTATTGGGATCTATTTTAAGCTGAGCTAAAATTTCCCTGCTTAAAGACCGGCCTAGGCCATAGATGTAGGTTAAAGCAATTTCTATTTTTTTATTTTCGGGGATATTAATTCCGGCAATTCGAGCCATAACTATTTTATCAAAATTTATTTATCCTTGTCTCTGTTTATGTTTGGGATTTTCGCAAATTACATAAAGCCGACCTTTCCGTCGGACAATTTTGCATTTGGCGCAAATTTTTTTAACCGATGCTCTCACTTTCATATATAGTTATTTACTCCGATAGACAATTCTTCCCTTGGTTTCGTCATAGGGACTTAATTCTACCTTAACCCGATCGCCAATAAGCACCCGAATAAAATTCAGGCGCATACGGCCTGAAAGATGAGCCAAAATCTCTTTTCCGTCATCCAGCTTAATCTTAAAATTGGTACCGGGTAAAGTTTCAATAACTAGGCCTTCCCGAGTAATTGTTTCTTTAGATTGAGGCACTTTTTTTGTTTTATAATCTTCTTTGGTTATCGTTGAATATATTCTAAGAATAAAATGCGAATTAGTCAATAGTGAGCTCGATTTTCTTTTCTTGAAAAGGAATTCGCTTAACCCAGAAAGGTCGAAAGGTCACTTTGACTGTTTCAATTTCCGGTTGGTTGGCCAGATATCTTTTTATGGATTCTTCGGTTTGACCGGCTAAATCTTGCTTTAATTTAATTAAATCGATTTGCCAAACAACTTCTTCATCAATGCGCAAATCAAAATTTACCTCGCTTTTTTGCCAATCAATTGATATCTTTTTATAATTAATCTGTTGGGTCTCCGGAAGAGGCGTCTTGTTTCCTTCTATTTGGGAAATCAAATTTAAATCAATTAATTCCTTTAAATCATTTTCCCGAAAGAATAAAGCCTGAACCGAAACGCTTATTTCAACATTAAAACTATCGGCCATAGTTTCTTCTTTAACTGTCAAAATTTTGGTAATTGTTTCTTTCGTCCCCTCTTCAACTAATTTTAAATCAGTCGGAACCTGTTCTTGAAGAGTTTGTCTAACTTCGTTTTTCAATTCCTCGGTTAAGCTTTTTTTCGCCTTTTCCAAATCCTCGGCCGAAACAACCTTGGCTAGGCCAATATAGCCGCCGCTCATCGGACTGTCTGACTTGGCATAAAAACCGGCATATTTAGGCGTTCCTTGAAAACCCGGAATGGTGAAGTTAGTCGGTCCGATGTTATAAGAATCCCCGGGCTGGTCAGCAATTACCGTTACTTCGATGGAACTCGGAACAATCTTGCCTTCTTCTATTTTGGCTCCGGGCACAGTCACTGTTTTTAAGATCCTGAAGATTTTTCCTTGCGGCGACTCAAAGCGAGTTTGGTATCTTTCGTCTGTCGGATGGCCAATTAGAGTTTGCGGACTGGAACTGTATTCGTTGTAAATTGTAATCCGGCCGCCGGCTCTCTCGTCTAATTCTTTCTCGCCGGTAGCCGGAAATTCTTTACTTTTGGTTTTCTCCACTTTAATTTCTTCCAAGGGTATTTCATTTAAGCTTTGGTCAACTCGAGAAATATTTTTAGAGCCAACAGCCGCTAAATCAAAACTGATTTTCTCCTTTTTGAGATTAATCTCTATTTCAGCAGTCGGCAGAGCCAGATAAGCAACCAAACCGGCTGTCAAAAAAGATAAAATAATGAAAAAAGCTAAAAATTTAGGCCAGCGGGAAGGCCTGGTTATCGTTTCAAAATCCTTGTCTCCTCGCCAGACTTTTTCTCTGATTACCGGTTCTGCCCTCTCTATTTTCAAACGAGGCGAACGTTGAGGAATCTTTTCTTTCGAAAACGGCTTGGGAAAAAATCTTTTGGGAGCCGGCTCGTCTGATTCTGGTTTTGACCGGCTTGGTTGAAAAAAATCATTCCGGCCGCCCGGTCGAACGATATCGACCATTTTTTTCTGCGGTTGGCTCTCTCGCGAACCGAACCAAGAAAATTTCTTCTCTTTTCGACCATCGTTTTTCTCACTAATTAAAGAAGCGTCTTGGCTGGTTGAAGGCGTTTCTGTATATTTTTCAGAAGATAAATAATCTACTTCTCTTTCTCTCTCATCCGGTTTAAGTTCTTCAATTAAGAGGCCGATCATGTCTTCTGCCGGCTCCGATTGAATCGGCCGGCTCCCCTTGGAAATTGATTTTTCTTTTTCTTCCCTAATTAATTCAACAATAGGCCGGTTTTTTCCTCTTTTAACCGAAAAGCCGATTTTCTCTGCCACCTCGGCTTTAAGTTCGTCGGGAACAAAGAGAGTAATCTCTTTGCCCAAATTATCCGATTCCCGCTTAAGCAGTTTTAAGTTAATCGGATTTTGCCAAATTTGAGCGCCTGTCGGCACCACCAAACTAACCCTTTGGCTCTTGGTCTGGGTTAAACGGTCAATCACCGAAATGATTTCTTCTTCTGGTTCTAAATAGATGGTTTTCATAATTAGCGCATCATTCTGGCAATACGGCGAAGAATAGAAGAAAGAGTTTTCTCGCCGGTAGTAGCTATTTCTAAGGTTAAACTGGCTAAGGCTAAAGGAGTAATGCTTTCCGGCCCTTCCAAAAGGCCGGTCTGGTCAACAATATCTGTAATCTGACAGGATTGAATAAAGCAAATTTTTGGTTTCTGGCTAAAGGGAAATTTATTCAGCCATTTTCCTTGAATTAACTCTTTTTTTAGAATGTTTCTGATGCCGGGCAACAAACTGCCTCCGCCGCAGAGTAAAATCAAAGAAGGAAAAAACTCGGTTCGCTTCGGCTGATTCTCTTCCGTCAGGCTGGGCTGGCCAAATTCTTCTAAAATCAATTCTACGCCTCGAGACCAAATTTGGATATCTCTTTCCAGAATTTCTCTAATTTTCCGCTGGACGCCTTGACCAAGCTGATGTTGGGCATGTTTGATTTTAATTGCTTCGGCTTCGGTTAAACCAAGGCCTAAATTTTGAGAAAGGCGTTTAGTAAAAACCTGACCGGCTAAAGATAAACTTTTAATGCCTTCAACGCGTCCTTGACGGACTAAAGCGATATCAGTTGTTCCGCCGCCTACATCAATAAAGATGCCGCCGGCATTGGGCTCAAAGCCGGAGGATTTAGTTAGCGCGTAGGGCTCGGCGGCCAGGCAAAGCAATTCTAGGCCTAATTTATCGGCAATGCTCTCTAAGGCCCGTAAATGGACCAAAGGAGCATAAACGTTGAAAATGCTAACAAAGATTTCTTTTCCCTGGAAACCAAGCGGATTAGTCACCTGATAACCGTCAACGCGCAGTTCATTAACCAAAGAATTGACTAATCTAATTTCAACTTCCGGCTGGCAGGTCTCCCAAGCCAGTTGAGAACGCATTTGGTCAAAGGTCTTCCACTGAATCTTCTGAAGAATATTTTTTAACTCAGCTAAATCAATTTCTTCTTCCGGTTGACTCCGTTGATAGGCAAAATTAGTCGTTAAGCCCTTGATAAATTCGCCGGCGATGCCAATAACCGCTTTAGTCGGCCTGACTCGGGCCATTTGAGCCGCTTGATCAATCGCCTTTCGGCAAGTCAGAGTAACTCCGTCAATGTCGGTCACCGCGCCGGCCTGCATCTGGCAAGGTAATTGCCTTTGCCGACCGACGCCGATAACTAAACCCTTTTCCCCTTCTTCGTCCTTAAACAACGAAACGTCTATTTTAAAAATCAAGGCCTTAACAAACTCGGTGCCAATATCCAAAGCTAGCAAATAATCCTTCTTGGACTTTGCTTGGCCTATTTGTAAAAAATTCTTCAATCGCCCCATTAGCTATATTTTACAATAATTCGGTCTTTGGGGCAAACGAGAAGATTCAAGACAACTATTTTTCGAAGACGCAGCGGCCGTGACATTAAATAGTTGTCTTGAATCTTTCTCTTGCTATTCCAAAATCGCCTTGATCCTTCTCACTCCGGCACCGCTGGATTGTTCTTTGGTAATTTTAAAATGACCTAATTGGCCGGTCTGTTCTGCATGAGGCCCGGCGCAAATCTCTTTGGAAAAATCGCCGATAGAATAAACTTTAACCTTGTCGCCGTATTTTGACTCAAAAACGCCCATGGCCCCCTGTTTTTTAGCTTCGTCTAAACTCATTTCTTCGCCTTTAACCGGTAAATCTTTCCTGATAACTTCGTTAACTATTTTTTCAACTTCCTGCTTTTGTCCATCAGTCATTTTCTCATTATGAGAGAAATCAAAGCGCAGGCGCTCGGCCGTGATATTGCTGCCTTTTTGAAGAACATGCTCGCCCAAAACCTTGCGCAAAGCCGCTAAAAGCAAATGGGCCGCCGTATGAAGTTTTTTTGTTTCTTCGCTTGTGTCGGCCAGGCCGCTTTTGAATTTGCCCGACGCGGCTGTTCTGGAAAGCTCCTGGTGTTTCTCCAGGGCAGTATGAAATTGCTGTAAAATTCTGTCTTCGTCGTATTTCGATAATTTGATGTTAGATCCATGCTTACAGTTAAATTCTTGGTATATTCTTTTAAGTTCCTCAAGGCTCATTTCTATTGGAAACCCATATGTCGAATAAAGGTTAAATAACTTATCACCACTTAATTCGTAGGGAGCTAGAAATGATTTGGGATGATTTGGCCAAATGTTAAGTTTTTTGGGTCTCATTTTTTCAAGCTCTCTCAATCCTTTTTCCAGAGTTTTTTTAAATTTGGCTTCTTCCTTATCCAGATTATCTAAAATAAATCCTTTATTCCTTCCTAATTCCGGATAAATTCCTTGATAATCCTCAATAACCGCACGAGCGATTTCTTTTGTCCATAAATCGTTTTCTATCTCAAGCTGGCGTCCGTATCTAACCGCCCGCCTGATTAAGCGGCGGATGACATATCCCTGGTCAAGATTTGAAGGAAGAATGCCTTTGTCATCGGCCATAATAAAGGCAACTGCTTTGATATGGTCAACGATGATTCTCATTGCCTTGATAATCTTTTCTGATTCCCCATATTTCTTTCCCGACGATTCTTCAATTTTTCTAATCTGATTAATAAACAGCTCGGTTTGATAATCGTCAGCCAGGCCGTTTAAGACGGCTAAGGTTCTTTCCAGACCCATGCCCGTATCAACATTCTTTTGTTTCAACGGTTCGTACCTGCCTTCGGCCGTCTTGTCGTATTCCATAAAAACATCATTCCAGATTTCCACCCAATGAGTATTTTTAGGGTCAAAGTTCTTGGGAGCCGGATTTTTATTATCATTCCAAAAAAATATTTCCGTATCCGGACCGCAGGGACCGGTTTGCCCGGCTGGCCCCCACCAATTATCGTCCTTGCCTAACTTAACAATCCTTTCTTCCGGAATACCAACGTTTCTCCAAATACTAATCGATTCTCTGTCCAAAGGAGCGTCTTGGTCGCCTTTGAAAACAGAAATAGCCAAACGCCCCATCGGGATATTGAGATGCTTGGTTAAAAATTCATAACTCCAGGCAATCGCTTCTTTTTTAAAATAGTCGCCCAATGACCAATTTCCCAACATCTCAAAAAAAGTGTGATGATAACCATCGCCGACTTGGTCAATGTCTCTGGTCCGGATACATTTTTGGACGCTGGCTAATCTTTTTCCCTGAGGATGTGCTTCGCCCATTAAATACGGAACCAAAGGATGCATTCCGGCGGAAATAAAGAGGGTTGTCGGGTCATTCTCCGGAATCAAAGAAGCACTGGCTAAAACAGCGTGGCCTTTGTTCTTAAAAAAATCTAAAAATTTTTGGCGTAATTCTTGAGAAGTCATATTAATACAAAAGGGCGTCCTTTTAAGGGCGTCCCTTAAAATGACGCCCTTTTATTCTTCGGGTGTTTTAACAAAAATATTGTAAAGCCAGGCAAAAATCCAACCGCCGATAAAACCATCAACAAATCCGTAAATCAAACCGATGACAGCGCCTAAATAGCTGATTGAATAACCGAAATAAAACTGTTCTAAAAGAATCACGGTATGGCCGCCGCCGCGCCAAAGGACCCAAAGAGTTATTGCAAAAATAGCTGCCCCCCAAATAATACCGCCGGCCAAGGCAAAAGCTTTTTTATCTAATTTAATTTTTTTTCACCCCCTTTCCAATAAGATTTATTCCCTTTATTTTTCCACAGCGTTTGAATCTTTTTTTTAGACCAACGGTTCCGGCTCCTTGTCTTCTTTCTCTCTTTCCCCTTCTGTCTTTTTCTCGGCTTTTCCATTTTTTTCTTTTGTTTCTTTTTTAAATCTTTCTTCCTCTTCTAATTTCTTTTTTACCTCTCCCAGTGGAAAAGCATACTTTTTCCTACTCTGCTCTATAATCTCTTTTTTGCAAGAAGCATGGGTCGCTAATAAAACCTTAAGAGTTTCAGCCGAAAAAGGGTCAAAGCTCTCGCCGTCAATGGTCATTTTAATATAAAATTCCCGAGTGCCCAAATTAATCATGTCTTCGGCTTGGAAAACCGGCGTCATTTCAGCGACTAATTTGGCGGCGTCATCGCCGCCAACCCGAAAGACAATAATTGTCCCAATATTGCCTAAAACAGTGGCTAAAACTTCCGGCAGAAGTTGAAACATATATTGATGAGCTACCGCAATAGAAAGTCCGTATTTTCTTGATTCAGTAAATAAATTTTCAAAAGTGGTCGTAATTAAATTATGGAACTCGTCCACGTAAAGATAAAAATCCTCTCTTTCTTCTTCTTTCATTGAGGCCCGAGCCATACCGGCCTGATAAAGCTTGGTCACAAACATTGAACCAAAAAAACTGCTGTTTTCCTCGCCTAATTTTCCCTTGGATAAAGAAATTAAAAGAATCTTCTTTTCATTCATAATCCGTTCCAAGTCAACCTTATTTTCCTTTTGGCCGAAAATATTGCGCAACAAAGGATTGGAGAGAAATTGACTTAACTTATTAACCAAGGGAATAATTGCTTCTGTATCAAACTTTTCTGACCAATCGGCAAATTCAACGGCCCAGAATCTTTTAACCATATCATCTTCGATATAGTCAATTACTTTCTGACGATAATTTCTATCAGTCAACATAGAAATCATCCCTCGCATAGTTGCTTCCGGATAATCAAGCAGCGCCAAACAAGTGAACCTGAAAACGTATTCTAAACGAGGCGTCCAGTTAGCGCCGAATTGTTTTTCCAAAACCTCAAGCAGGCCTTGAGTAACCTGATGCTTCAATTCAAGCCCAACATTTAAAAGAGGATTAAAAGAAACTGGAAATTCTATATCCGAAGGGTCAATTAACACAACATCGTCTATTCTTCCCTGAGGTATAAAATCTAAAATATTCTCAATTAAATCTCCGTGCGGGTCTATTAAACAAACACCATGACCATGAGCAATATCCTGACGGATCAGCAGTTCTAAAAGCTTGCTTTTACCCACGCCGCTCTTGCCAACGACATAAACATGCCTTCGCCTATCGCTTCTTTTGATGCCAAAAATAAACTTTTTTTCTTCTAAAGCGGCTTCGTAATTAGTCCGGCCAAAAAAAGAACATTCTTTAGCGTCCACTCTTCCATAAACCGGCAACTCGGCTGGCGGCGGCGCATATTTGATTTTACGAATTTTTTCCCTAGGCATAAAATAATAAAAGATAGCTGATGCTATCTTTTATTATACATTGAAATACATAACAATCAACGGCTTCACTCCGCTTCCTTCTGATAGCATTTCTCGCAATAAACAATCTCTGGCCTGTCCGGAGCATAAGTGGTTTGGAAGGTATTGGGACAGGGTTTGTTCTTATGTTTATGTTCGGCAGTATTCTGATAAACTCCGTTTGATGATTTCTCTCCGGCGCATTGACATTGCCTTTTCCAGAGTTTAAGAGGGTTCCTTTGCTTTAACCTTGTCCACATTCTACAAGCCGGGCAAAGACGAGGCAGAGAAATATTATGTTTTTGATAAAATCTTAATTCGTTGGGAATAATTTTAAAAACACCGGCTCCTTCACAGCCGGAAGACGCATTTTCGCATTCAATTACTTCTTTTAAAATAGAGTCATCTACGTCTTTGATATTGTCCGGCAGGTCCTTGGCTTTGACGGTTGGTTTGTGTTCTGGCTTGGGCTTATCGTACCACCTATATCCTTGTTTCAGGGCTTGTTCCTTGGTTAATGAAAAATGCTCTTGGGCGACTGACTTGTTATAGTCAAAAGGCGATAATTCAATCGGAAAGAATTCACCGTATCTGTAAGCTCTGCCCTTTCTATCAAGGTAAGGCAGAGTGTTCATATGCTCCTTTATTTTAGGAACTAACTCCTCATAATCTTTCTTGGTATATTGTTTATTCAAAATGCAATATTTTTTATGACGCAGTCCCACGCAACCAAAAAGATTGCTGGATGAATAACATTCGTTTGAATATTCAATATTATAAACGTTTTGGGTAACATTTACTGAAAAAAACACTTTTTGCGCATTATTGCCAGAAGTAACAATTTCATACAATAACTCCGAATTAGTCCCTCCATCAAAAATATCATAACTGTCCTTTAAATGCCATCCGCCGCTAAAAATATATTTACATTTGTCAATTTCTTGAGCCGAATTAAAACAATAATAGCAATTATTGACATTGCTAATATTATCACCGGTTGACTCTCTTGATTGACGAACTCGAGCAAATCTTCTCGGAAACTTTAATCTGAATTGATAAAAAGCCTTCTCTGTCTTTTTAACGTTCTTGTGACTGCCAAAGCTATATTTGACCATCTCTTTTTTATACTCTTCTTTTGCATAGGGCTTGTTAAAGATATGGTATTTCTTGTTCCGTAAATTAACGCAAGCGAAACAATTCTGACAATTGCGACAATCATATAAAAAGGCAGAGTCAATACAATTATCCGTGAACTGGCTAAAATAAAGATTGTAATTTTTATGACAAAAAATATTCTCGTAACAGTTTTCACTTTCTATGGCAAAAAACTATCAAGACAATTCCTGCTTAAACCAACAAATGAATAGAGACAATCTTCGGACCTGTTGCCAACGCACATATAGCAGTTTTTACAATTATATACGCCGGCGCAATAATCACAATTAACCGAGCCGAGATTAAAATTATGCGGCCGGGGAACATCCAGCATTAACCGTTTAAACTGTTCAAGAAACGGTTGTTTGAAATCATAATTTCTTCCATAATCCATTGGGTCCCATTTATCGGACCACCAGATTTTTGAATGGTAAATCTTAAAAGGGCTATCAGAACGATAAATGGATATAATATCTTTATTAGAAAAATCACATTTGCGCTTATAAAGCTCCATCAGATTACAAAAAGCAAATCTTCTCTGTGCCCGACACTCCGGACAGAAAGTCGGTTCGGGTACTTCAATCTTCTTGTAAAACTCAAAATCCTCCGGTTCTATGGTAAACTTCTTATGACAGTTCTGGCAGATTTTGGTTTTGGTCATAGATTTAATCAAGACAAGGGCGCGCCTTTCGACTACGCCCTCGTTTAAAGATATCAAATCATCAGGACAGCTCCTCTTAACTATTCCTTTTTATTTATCGCTTCTTCTATGGTCTTTCTCAAATCCTTAAGATTAACTTCTTTTCGCTTTCTTCTAAAAGGGACTGGCTCTTTTTTAAGAGCGTCTTTTAGGGAAATAGCTGGCGAGGGCTCTCTTTTTTTCTCTTCAACAGCTACCCCCGGTTTCTTCGTTTTGTCTTCATCGGAAGTTCTAGAACCAGAATCACCTCCAAACTCTATGCCTAATTCTTTCAGTTCGGACCTCTCTGGTTCATTTACGCTTCTTTCTGTTATTTGCTTAAAACGCAAAGGCACTTCCTGGCCTTTTCTTAATTTCTCTAAACATTTTTGACAATAAATTGGTCTTCGCCCATCCGGTTTAAAACTGACGTCCGTTTCCTGGCCGCAAGCCCAACAAATAGTTTTATGCCTGGCCAGAGGCGGTCTTCTCTTTCCTTCTTCGCTTTTAGCAAATCTTTTCTCTTCTTTCGGGACCATACCGCTCCATTTGGCAATTTTTGCCTCAACCTCTTCTCGCGAATTAGCATGTCTTTCCCGAGAAGTCTTAATTATTTTATCTCTTTGGCCAGTAATCTTGCCGATGGCCGTAGGCGGCAAAGTAGTCGCTGAAAAAGGACGGCTGGTTACGCCGTCAATCATTAGCCGCAAATAGATATTATAATTTTCTAAGTTGACTAAGTCTTGGATAACAAATTCCGGAGTAAATTCTTTTTCCAAAAATTCCGCATCGGCCGCGCCAATTCTAAAAGTAATCAAAGTTCCGACATTGCCGAAGACAGCGTCCCTGACCTTGGTAGTTGTTTCAGTAACTAATTGACCAACATATTGGTGGGCGATGATTAAATTAAGACGGTATTTTCTGGCTTCCGACAAAATACCGGCGAACGATTCGGTGGCAAAGTTTTGAAACTCATCAACATAGAGATAAAAATCTTTTCGTTCCTCTTCGGGAATTCTAACTCTTTCCATAGCCGCCAACTGAATTTTAGTAATAAGCATGGCTCCCAAAAGAGCCGAATTATCTTCGCCGACTCTTCCTTTAGACACGTTAACCAAGAGAATTTTATTAGTATTCATTATCTCGGGAATATTAATGGTGCTCTTGCTTTGGCCAACAATATTGCGAATCAAATAAGTTGAAAGAAATTGACCAACTTTGTTTTGAATCGGAGCAATCGCTTCATTTCTGAACTGGTCTCGCCAACTGGCATATTCATTAACCCAGAAAGCTCTAACCACAGGATCCCTCACATTATCAACTACCTTTTGGCGGTAATCTTTATCAACTAAAATTCTCAAGATGCCCAAGAGAGTCGCCCCGGGAGTATCTAAAAGAGCTAAAACGCAATTATTCAAAATATATTCCATGCGGGCCGACCAGACATTGGCCCAGATTTTGGTAAACACCCCCATTAAATCAGAAGCAACCAAGTGTTTATATTTTGGGTCAGACGCTTGGAGAATATTAAAACCAACCGGATACTCCGCATCAGCCGGGTTGAAATAAACCACATCGTTAATCCGATGGGAAGGAATCTTTTCCAAGACCTCTTCAACAAATTCACCGTGCGGGTCAACAATGCCGATCCCCCGACCAGCCTCAATATCTTGCAAGGCCATGTTCTTCAGGAGAGCTGTTTTCCCAACGCCGGTTTTTCCAATTACATACATATGCTGCCGCCGATCATGTATCTTTATCCCGAAAGTTTTCTCCTGGCCACGGAAATTAGTTTTAGCAAAAAGATTAATCTCATCCATAAAAATTAAAAAACTCCTTCATTTACTTAACGGGAAGCCTCATGGGCGGCTCTCCTTTTTTGGCTTCTACCTTAGGAGTCAAAGGCGCTTTGACCATTTCTCCCGGATAATGATAAACAGTGGCCAGTTCTTCAATATTAAAAACAAATGGCTGGCTGCGGATAAAAAACCAATTGAGAATCGGCAGACGTTCAAAGAAAAAAGTTTTAAGATATGGGATCGCCGTGGAATATTGAATAAATTCCCTTTTTCGATAAGCGGCCAATATTTTCCTCTTGCGATAATTTTCTCGCGGCTTTTTTAATTGGACTCGGTAATCAATTTTAGGAGTTACTTTTTTATTCGGTTTAAAACCATTAAGATTTTCCGTGCTAAATTGTTTATAGCAGCCAATAACGGCCGACACATTGGATTTAGAAAAAATATCGGACGGCGCCGAATAAACAAATCTAATTATTATTTCAAAAGCAATCTTGTTGATATTTTCTTCCAGAGCGGTCAGAACATCTTTTTCTGATTTAGTCATCCAATCTAATGGATTAATTTTCCTTTCTTCCACAGCCGGACTGGTTGATGAAGGACCGGCTAACAAGAAATGAAGCTGGTTCCTGCTTTCATCCTTCCAGGCGAGAGCTTCTTTTTTTAACTCGCCGGGGGCTCGGGCAACAGCCCGATTGAGTATTTTGTCTCTTAATTTCTCGCAGGACTTTCTCCATTCGCTCATAACCGGCCGAACCAATGTCTGAATCCAAATGTTTTCGCCTTCTTTTAATTTGCTCATCACTTCTAATAAAGAGGCAACCGGGTCAATGCGCTGTTCTTCTAAAAGAATATCCTTTTCAAAGGCGGTATAAGTCCGAATAGGATAAGCGTCTTCTTTGGTCAGGACTAATTCTGTGCCCCACAAATCATAATCCGAATTGGCCATGTCGACCGGAACCGATTGAACGTAATCGCTGACCTGTTCAATTTCCGTTTCGGGATATTGAGCATAGATTTGGGCTTCGACCAAATCTCGGTACATTTTCGGCAGCCGAATAAGAAAATGTATTTCGCCGCTCTGACTGACCATTTCCAAACTGAACCATTCCTGAACTTCGCCACCGATATTTCTTTCCTTCCAGTTAGGCGTTCTTTGAGTACCATGAAGCCCGGCAAAGAATTGTTCCATAGCCCGAGGCGTTTTCTTGATTTCGGCCGGCGGTTTAATTTCTAAAATGAGCCAGTCTATCCTTTGAATAAATTTTTGGCGAGCGGCCTTGAGCCAAAGCCCTTTGGCTAAAAAGAAAAGAATCAGCGGGCAATAAATCCACCAAAGAGATAATAAAAACCCTCCGATGCGATAAAGCGCCGTCAAGAAAGCAAAGATAATCTGCAAAGGTGTAGGCATAAGCATAGTACGAGAACGGTTCTCGTAATTTATTTAGCTAAAGTATATTTGCCTGTTTTTTCTCGATTAAAATATTCCCGATTTTGCAGATTAATTAGAACAGTATTTGGTTTAACCAAGCGACTTTTTAAAACTTGTTTTAAAATCTCTTCCTTGGTCAAAGAGCCGCTTTTTTCTAATATTTGAATTAAAAGTTGACGAACCGTCCCCGGTTGATAGCCCCATTCTCCTAAAGCATAAGTTCCTCGGCCGACTAAAACAAAACGGCTGTCTTTAATCAATTCGTTATGAACAGTTTGCGGACGCGCCTGTTTGGCCGAAGCAAAACCAAAACTGGCCAGAGGAGAGTTGAAACTGCTTTGATTGATTAATTCGGCGACTTCCCTGAAATGCAGAGGCCGGCCGGCTTCCTTGAAAATGATATAGGCCTTGTCCTTAACGCCCCGCGGATTAACTTGAGACCATTTGTTCAAACCGAAATTGCCGAAATTGTCTTGGCCAATTTGCTTGGTTGCGTCTATATAAGAAAGGAGAGCGTTTTTGGTCAAAGAGAAATTTTTTTGTTTAAGAAAATGAAGAATGTTATCTAAAGAAATTGTCTCTTGCTTGCTTTCCAATTCCTTGACTAAATGACTGATGAGCCAGTCGGCCTTGTCAAGGGCAGTTAAGTAATTAGTCCAAAAAGAATAAAATCTATCCGATTCGACAAAACGCCGATACGGCTGGCCCAGGGTTAGAACAAATAAAAGAGCCCCTCGGCTGGGATGAGGATTCTCCTGGCCGGTTAAAGAAACAAGCAATCTCTCTTCTTTAACCAAACTCCCTTCTTGATGAAAGAAATTGTTGATTGATTTAAAAGCCGGTTCAAACAAAGCAAGTAAAGTTTTTTTTCTGAAATCAGAAAAAGCGGCATCCTCCACTTGGCGAACCCGCTCTCTGGTAATTCCGTATCTTTGGCCAATCGCTTCCAAGGTTTGGCGTTGGCCGTCATTTAAACCAAAACGGAAATTAATGATTTCTCGAGTCCGTTGATTATTGATTTTTTCAACCGCTTGAGAAACCAATTGTTCATATCTTAATAAAGATAATTTGTTGGTCATGCTCTTATCTTTAATTTAACACACTATTATATAGACGTCAACTTTTTCCCCCAATTCTTCCAGGCGACAATCAAAGAGCTCACCAGAAAGACGGACGAATAAGTGCCGATAATTATACCGACAATTAAAGCCAAGGCGAAATATTTAATACTTGGACCGCCTAAGAAAAAGATGGCCGAAAGAACGAAAAGAGTGGTTAGGGCCGTATTGAAACAGCGAGTTAAGCTTTGATTAACGCTTTGATTAATGACTTCTTCAAAATCGGTCCAACTAACTTTCAGAATATTTTCCCGAGAACGGTCAAAGATAACAATGCTGTTATTAACCGAATAACCAAGAATAGTCAAAAAAGCGGCCACTAAAGGCAAACCGATTTCAACGTTCTGATAGTAGCCCAGAACTGAAAAAACTCCCAAGGTAATCAAGATGTCATGGAATAAGGCGATAATGGCCACCAAGCCGTATTGCCAAGAAGCAACCGGCTTGGCGATTTTCCGAAAGGCCCAGGCAATATAGAGAATGATGGCCGCCAAAGCCAAAAATACGGCCCAAGCGGCTTTCTTTTTTAGCTCTTGGCCAATTAAGGAGCCGACCGATTCAAATCTTTTTTCATCAATTTTTTCCCAACCGAGCTTTTCTAAAATCTTTTGATGAGTTTCCTCGTCAATGTCTTTTAAGCGCAGAATCAGACCTGGCCCATCGGTTGACTGAAGATTAATTTGTCCCAAGGCCAATTCAGCCAATTTCTCCTTAACTTCCTGATGAGTCAGCCGGGTTTCTTTAAACTCTATCTCCATCAAAGTTCCGCCGGTAAAATCAATGCCCAGATTTAACTTCCAAATTAACAAGCTGACTAAGCTGGCTAAAACCAGCAAGATAGAAATAGAGAAATATATTTTACGACGCTGAACTATTTGCATGTAACTTAGGTAACTTAGGAGCTCTAACTTAGGAGCTTTGCTCCTCAAAGATTAAGGAGCAAAGCTCCTAAGTTAGCTCCTAAGCTCCTATTTATTTCCAGAGCGATGGCCAATTTTCCAGCCGACCGCCGGCAAACCATCTTAAAAAACTTTTCGTGACAATAATCGCTGAAAACATGCTCATCAAAACGCCAATGCCCAAGGTCAAAGCAAACCCCTTAACCAAGCCGGTCGCGAAAATGTATAAAATAAGACAAGTGATGATTGTCGAAAGATTGCCGTCGCGAATCGCCGGCCAAGCCCGATTAAATCCTTCGTTAATACTGCCGCCCAAACTTTTGCCTGATTTAAACTCCTCTTTAAATCTCTCAAAAATGAGAATATTGGCGTCAACGGCCATGCCGATTGACAGAATAAAACCGGCAATACCGGCCAAAGTCAAGGTAACCGGAATTAATTTAAAAACAGCCAAGACCAAAGCGATATAGATTAAAAGAGCCAAACCGGCCAGCAGGCCGGGCAAACGATAATAAAAAATAATAAAAATTAAAACGGCGATAAATCCCCAAACAGCCGCTTTTAAGGACTGTTCCAAAGAAAGACGGCCCAGGCTGGCTCCGACGGTCTGCTGACTAATTAATTTTATCGGCACCGGCAGAGCGCCGGCATTAAGCCGCTGGACCAATTCTTTGGCTTCGGTCAATGTGAAATCGCCGGTAATTTGGGCCTTGCCGCCGGAAATGGCCTCTTGAACGACCGGCACGCTAATCGGCGCTTCGTCCAAATAAATCGCCAATGGTTGACCAACATTCTTTCTGGTTAATTCTTCAAAAATCTGACTGCCTTGGTCGTCAAATCGAAGGCTGACTTGCCACTGATAGGTCTGTTGGTCCTGAATCAATTGGGCTTCTTTGAGATAGCGGCCGGTCAACTGAGTTGGTTTAAAATAGGGGTCTTCGAATAGGCGGATTTGTTCTTCGGCGGTTATTTCCATCCCTTGGTTTATTTTTTCCTGAATTTCTTTCTGGTCGGCTAAAATGCTTTCCATCTCCGCTTCGTCTTTTTTCTCTCGAAAATCCAAAGCAGGCGTTTGGCCAATCATCTTAATCGCTTCTTGAACATCTTTAATGCCGGCCAGTTCAACGATTAAACGGTAATCTGAACCGGCCTTATTAATCTGGACAACCGGCTCGGCTACGCCAAAGAGGTTTACTCTTCGCTCAATAACGTCGCGGACTCCCTGCATTGAATCCAGAGCATTGTCCTGCTCAATATTGGCCAGGTCGGCTTGATAAACCAAGTGAGTCCCGCCCTGCAAATCAAGGCCTAATTTAAACGGCCGTTGATAAAAATGGGGTAAGAAATCAAAACCGGCTCGTTGATTAAGCCAATCAACTCCTTTATCCCAAAAAAACGGAGCATCTAAGAAAGCGGCCAAGAAGCTGATTAGGAAAATAAAAAAAACAGTCCAGCGAATCTTGCTGTTCTTTCTTCTTTGCGGAGCTTCGCTCGCTTTTTTGGTAAAAATTCCCATTGCTCTTAATTTAATTTAATTTCTCCTTTTTGTCAAAACCCTGATTTTAAATTCTTAATTCCTTTTTCAATTCCTCAAGAATGTCTTCCGGAATAGGAATCGGTTCGCCTTTGGGACTAACCCCCGGATAACGCCAAGCCGAAATCATTCTTTTCTTCCGGCCGATTTGTTGATACATCAACCAGATTTCAGTCGGCTTTTTAGTGCCGGCCGACTGCATCAGAGCAATTGTCTCCGGCGCGATTCCCCTTTCCCGACGTTGAGAGCTTTTCAAAATACGGCGCAACCGTCCCTCGCTTAAAGCATAATAACGCATCTTTTCTTTGACGTGCCGCGTCCAATAAATCTCCTTGGTATTTTTCGGCTCTTTCAAAAACATAAATATCTTGCGACATCGGATGTCACAATCATTTTATTATCGGATGAGTCAAGATTTGAACAATTTTTCTTTTTGGCCGGCCGGTTTTGGTTTGGCCATAAGTGAAATGATGAATTGCCGGAGCGCCTTTTTTATAATCGTTGCTGATTGCTTTCTTCTGGTCCAGATAAAATCCAAGATGCTTATGGATTATCCCACTAGAAAATTTTTTCTCTTGCCAAACTAAAATACTGCCGGGTTTCAGGTTTTTAGTCGGCCGCCAGCCGTTCTTAAGCATATCTCCAAGAGCGCTTCTAACTGTAGCGTGCGGTTGAGAAATCAAATCAAAGATTTTTAAAATTGAAGAGACGTAATAAGCGCAGGAAAGTTCGCCGTTCTTTAAGATATCTCTTTTTTGATTATTTTCTAAAACATAAAGCCGCCGGAACATCGGACTGCCCTGACTATTTTTAATCATTTGTAAATAATTTTGGTAAGTGAGGATTTTGGGTTTTGGATTTGTCATTTTAGTATTGACAAATTCAGAAATAAGCGGTAATCTGTTGATATAGTTCTTACCTTAAAAGGAGGGGAGTCTTATGAAGAAAACTCGGGAACAGAATGAATTAGAGAACCGGGAAAAGGTTCAAATTTTCTTTAGACTAATAGTCAATTCTTGGACAATTAGTCAGTTGAGAAAAGAGGTTGCCCCAAAACTGATAAAAAAGGAATTTATCGCCCATTGTCGAAAGGCCAGGGTGCCTTTCCTCGAAGCAAGGAGGATGTTAGATTATCTTGTGAGTGAAGTACAGAGAATATCAGCCTAGGAAAACTCACAAACGGCCAGAACAAGAATATGAGCCTTCATCAGGGACCATCAGTGGTCCCTTTTTTTATCGACCATATTTGGGATAGCAGCAATTTTTATAGATCCTGGCTAAGAAAACGCAATGGTCTTTAGCCGTTGCGATGAAT
>CAYXST010000004.1:0-32513 GCA_964467815.1 uncultured Candidatus Saccharibacteria bacterium
TTTAATAAATTAATTAATCAAAACTGTTGCGTTAAAAGTTAGAAACTAAGTTATTCAATTAAAATAAACGATAACGCAACTTCTACTGATAACCGAATGGTAAAGTTAACTTTAAAGGCAACTAATGCTTCGCAAATGGCTGTTTCTAATGATTCAACTTTTACAGGTTTAAGTTATGAACCCTATGCCACGACCAAAGACTGGATTTTAAGTGAAAGCGTGGGGCAAAAAACTGTTTATGTTCGCTTTCGAAATTCAAGCGGTGGTACGGTTGGAACGTCAGCATCTATTAATCTGACTACTTCAGCATTAATTCCTTTAACGCCAAGTAATTCAGAAGGTCAGGTTTTGGGTAAACGAAAATATGCTGAAGGCGCTTTGATTAGGGCTATAGGAGATATAGATGTCTGGATTGTAAAATATGTTGGAAATAAACAATATAAAAGATTAATTTTAAGTCCATCTGTATTTAATAATTATGGACATCTTAAATGGGAAGATGTATTGGATATTGATCAAGCTGATGTCAATTCTTTCACAACCTCTGAATTAGTAAGAGCTGTTAATGATAAAAAGGTTTATAAATTATTTCCTGCGGGCGATACCGGAGAAAAAAAATGGATAATGACAGCAGAAGCCTTTAATCGTTTAGAATATGATTGGGATTCGATATATGAAATTAATGAATTTGACGGGAATTCCTATATAACAGCTCAGAACATAGAATAATTATTTATAAAAAAAGCCTGCCTTTACGGCAGGTCTTTTTTATTTTAAAATTAGAGTATGTATAAAGGTTTTAAGAAATATTTTATTCCTCACGAGAGCAACAACCATAAGCCATATGTCTTAAGATGGGAAGCAGTGTTGGTAATATTAAGTTTTATTTTATTGGTTGAGATTTATTTTTTAGTTCAGGCCTTTTGGTTTATTCCACAAGGCAATTTTTTTGCTTCAATTGTTCCTATAACTATTGAGAATCTTACTAATAAAAGTCGTCTGGATAATAATTTAGAATTACTTAAAGTAAATTCTTTACTAGAAAAAGCTGCTCAACTGAAGGCAGAAAATATGGCTACCAAGGGCTATTTTGCTCATACTAGTCCTGACGAAGGTTTAACGCCTTGGTATTGGTTGGATAATGTTGGCTATAAATACGTTGTGGCTGGTGAGAATTTAGCAGTTAATTTCGTGGATTCTCAAGATGCCATTAATGCTTGGATGAATTCACCAATTCACAGGGATAATATTTTAAATAATAACTTTCATGAGATCGGCGTTGGCACAGCCAAGGGAATATATGAGGGTAAGGAAACAACTTTTATCGTTCAGTTTTTCGGTCGCCGGTCAGTAATAACTGCTGAGTCAGCTACTGTAGTAAATGAGGACAAACAGCCAATCCCATCTATTGCAGGATCTTCTAACGAATCGTTTACTGAAAATCCGACTATTACTACAGTTAAGGGCGAAGTTAGAAATGTTGTCGCATCTGATAATCCGAGCCCTACTGAATTAGCCGTTAAAGAAAATCCTACGCTAAGTATAGCTAACCGACTTTTATCAACACCAAGAGCTGTGAGCAATTATCTTTATTTTGTCTTATTCACTATTTTACTTTTGGCTTTATTACTTAGCATCTTTATTAAAATTAGAATTCAACACAAGGCGCTGATTATTAATGGTGTTATTTTACTTCTTATTATTTCTTCAATAATTTGGTTAAATCAATATATTGCTTTAACACAGACGAAGATAATTTGAGAAAAGAGTTAGAAAATATAATAAGTAATAGGGTAAGGTAATAATCAATAAATTAAATCTGCCGTTGTTTGAGCAAGGGCATGCCCGAAATGTCAAACTAAAGCCGATAATTGCCTAATTTGAATTAAAACTAATCCTGGAACAGGCAGGGCTTTGCTCCAATCAAAGGTTCGAAAGCTGTCCTGCCAAGCGAGCCAAAAGAAAAGTCCCGATATGATATCGGGACTTTTCTTTTGGCTCCGAACGGTGAACGAAATCCGAACTTTTTTTAGCGAAAATCCGGATGCTGGATTTTGATGTTCCACCTTGCCGCCACTTGCTGACGCTTACCACCTCGCAAAAAGGTTTCTCTACATTTTTTATTTTGCGCGCGCCCTAATTTTTTTCAATTAAGGAAAAGCAAGCTTTTCTGCTCGGCTCTGCGCTAACGCGCGGGCGGCGGGCTTCCATGCTCATTTACGGAGCGGTTTTTCTTTGTTAAAATTAAAATATGCAATTTCTCTCAATTCTTGAACAACCTACAAAAGAAGCGGCAAGGGTCTTTACAGAAAAAAGAAATCTCATTAATTACCTGCCAGAAAATTATCAACATTCTCAAGAGGATTACCTCATTGCGTTAGATTCTCCTCCAGTTTTCGTCGTTTCCGACGGCGTTACTTTAGATTTTAAAAAATTAGTTGAAAATAATGTGAAATACCCGAATCCTTCTCCCGCGGGGGAAGTCGCCAAAATATTTTGTGAATCTGTGGTGAAAAGTGTCCGAAATAAATATGAAATTTTTGACGAAGAAAAAAACAGAGAGGTTTTCAAAGAAGCAAATAATGAAGTTGGGCAATACAATCAAAAAATAGGCAAAAGCGACATTTCGGGAAACATTACCGGGTTTTATTCTGCCACGGGAGCATTTGTTGTTATTAAGGAAAACAAAGCATATTGGGTATCGATTTGTGATGCCTTTGTCGCCCATTTTGATAAAAAAATGAATATGAAGTTTATTTCATCGGGCCTATGTACTCCATACGCTGTCATAAATGGCGAAGAAAAAATGGCGGAGCATTTAGAAGGCGGGGTATTGAGTCTTGAAAAAGATGATCGCATTTTTGTCTTTACAGATGGTTTTGAGCACTATGTTAAAAATCCTGACTTTCTTACACTTTTCAACGAATGGAGCGATAATCTTGAAGAACGCATCGCAGAATTTTCCAAAGAAATGAATATAAGAGATCCAGAAAAATATGGTCACGAACGCTCCCTTATCGCAATTTTATTTTGAATATGAAAATTTTTATAACCGGCGCATCCGGAACAATTGGAAGAGTCCTAATGAAATGCTTATCAGAAAAGTATGAAGTTGTTGGTATTGATAAAATACCGTCGGATAATGTCGTAACCCTCAATATCGTCGACGAACAAGAAAAACTCCGGAAGCTATTAAAAAGCGTTGATGTTATCATTCATCTCGCGTGGGATACCAAAGAAGCAGGAACAGCTTTAGAATCGTCTGTGGTGGAAAATAAAACTATGGGAGAGATTATGTATGCGCTCTCTTTGGAACAGAAAATCAAAAAATTTATCCTCGCTAGCTCCGTTCACGTATCCCTCGGTCATATTAGTTATAGACATCCTGGGATTGTTGAAGATCATAAAGTGTTGCATACAAAAAAGATAACAACTCAAGGGGAGCTTTTTCCACTGGGAATTTATGGCGCTTCAAAAGTATATCTTGAAGCGCTTGGAAAAGCATATAGCGAAAAAGGGTTGCGGGTTATCTCCGTAAGGTTCGGTAATGTAACTCGTGGTGATAGTTTCGGTGAATATCCTTTCTGGCTGAGTCATCGAGATTGCTGCAGTTTTATTGATAAATGTATAGAAACAAAAAATCTTCCAGGGTACTCTGTTTTCTTTGCGATTTCGGATAATCCCTGCAACCCTTTTGATTTATCCGACGCACAGTCACGACTCGGATACGAGTCAAAAGATAAATCGCCATGTCCCGAAGAGAATAATTCTTAAAGCAGCCGTCTCGCCGCAAATGAAGCGAGGACGACGCGGGAACAGGACTCGAACTTTTTCAGATGTTCCATCGAGTTGGCGTTGTAAGACCGTGTTACTGTAAGATTTTTGGATTTGACAAAGATTATAAAGATAGTTATTATAATAGAAGCAAAAATTAGTTTATTCTTTTAAAATAAAATATATTGATTGAGAAAATATAGGAGGATTGAAATGAAAAAAGAGAGTAAATTCAAATTATCTTCAGATGTTCTTTTGAGGAGGAACGAGAAAGAAATCGCATATAGAACAATAGACGGGCAAGCGGCAATAATACATCTGAAGAAAAATACCTTTAATATCCTTAACGGGTTAGCTACGCGGATATGGGAATTGATAGACGGTCAAGTCTCGGCAGAGAAAATTACAGAAAGAATCTACCAAGAATTTGATGCGGAGCGGTCGGTATTAAATCAAGATTGTTTGGATTTTGTTCAAGAAATGTTGGGAAGGGATTTGCTAAAAACTTCTTTCCCTGTAAAAGGCGTTTCTGAACAAAGACAACTACCCGAAACAGAAGGCGAGTTATTTGATGCTCTAAGGGAAAAATCAATCGCCAAACAAATTCCCCTTATTGTGCATTTTGATTTAACCTATCAGTGCAACCTTAATTGTGTTCATTGCTATATAGTAAACAAGAATCGTTCTGTTCTCGGAGTTGAAGAGGTAAAAAATATCCTTGATCAGTTAGCGGAGGCAGGCGCGCTTTATCTAATATTGAGCGGCGGTGAAGTGCTGACGAGAAAAGATTTTATTGAAATTGCTCGATATGCCAGAAACCTCCATTTCGCTTTAAGGATACTAACCAACGGAACATTGATAGATAAAATGATGGCTGATGAAATCGCTTCTTTGAATCCTGAAATGGTGGCTATAAGTATCTATAGCACAAAGCCCCAAGTTCATGATAAGATAACAAAGGTATCGGGTTCTTTTCAAAAATCAATTTCCGCAGCGGAGACGTTAAGGAACAGGGATACACGATTGAAGATTTCTACGGTAATAATGAAAGATAATATGGGTGACTATCGCGATGTTTATGAATTTAGCAGACAATTAAAAGCGGCTTTTCAAGCGGATTACAGGATTACCCCGAAGACTGATGGTAATAAAATTCCTTTGGCGGTTCACATTGACGAAGAATATCTTCCTAAGTTGTTAGCCGATCCTATTTTTACCGAAAAAAGCGAGCCAGAACCACAAGAGATTTATTCGGGAATCTTTAACACAATTCCTTGCGGAGCGGGTCATATGTCTTGCTATATCACTCCTTATGGCGATGTCTATCCTTGTGTTCAGTTGCCGATAAATTGTGGCAATTTGAGAAAAACCAAATTCATCGAGATTTGGAAGAATTCCCCCAAGTTGTCGGAATTTCGTTCCATTATAATTTCAGATTTAACTAGCTGTTCCCAATGCGAGTTCTTTAAATACTGTCGGATCTGCGTAGGGCTAAACTATGTTGAGGAAGGAAGCATGTTTATTCCATCTAAAAGGGCCTGTCAGGAGGCCAGAATAATGAAAGAATTAGGCAGAGAAAGGAGGTGAAATGATGAAAGCTAAGAACCTTAAAAAGTCCTATCAGAGGCCTGAGGTGAAGTCCGAAAAGGAGAGGCCTGAGAAGGACAACGGGCGTATTTATACCCCTGGGGCAGAATGCGGCCCTGCGCCTGGTCCTTAGATAGGACTAAATCAAGGTGGCGAGAATCAAAAAAGATAATCAACATTTTTCTCGCCACTTTTTTATTTACACACCTACTCTTTTGTTATATAATCGCTTTATATGGCAAAGAAAAATGATAATTGGTGGAAAGATACATTTAATGAAATATATTTCTCATTTTGGGATCCTTCAGATCCGAAATCACAGAGTTGGACCAGAAAGGAACTTAAATTGATTGATAGTCTAAATCTTAAAGAAAACGCAAAAGTATTGGATATACCTTGTGGTCAGGGAAGGCATAGCGTAGAACTTGCTAAAAAAGGATTCCAGGTTACAGGCGTTGATTATTCGTCAATTGCTTTGAAAACTGCTAAAAAGTGGGCTAGGGGGAATAAGGTTTCGCCAGTTTTTATAAAACAAGATATGCGTTTTCTCAAAATAAAAGAAAGATTTGATGCAATTGTGATGTTGGGTAATTCTTTTGGGTATTTTCCCAATATTGAGAACAAAAAAGTGATTATGGGTATATCAAAATTATTAAAAACTGGCGGTTTTTTTATCGTTCATCAGCTTAATCCCATAGAAATATTGAGACAATTTGGCAACAAAAGTAGTTTTGAGATTCCTGGCGGATACGTAAAAATGGAGGATATTTTTTTTGACCCATTTAATTTTGTTAAGGGGTCGCGTTGGGTAGTCGTTCGCGGCAAAAATAAAGAAATTTTAAATGTGAGACTTCGTATTTATACTTTTCCTGAAATCTCTTCTCTATTTTCTTCTCATAAATTAAA
Source organism: uncultured Candidatus Saccharibacteria bacterium (assembly GCA_964467815.1). Taxonomy (GTDB): domain Bacteria; phylum Patescibacteriota; class Minisyncoccia; order Portnoybacterales; family UBA2143; genus CAYXST01. Next base: position 6,268 of record CAYXST010000004.1, read on the forward strand.
TATTGTTAAAGTTTATGGTTCTTTTGATATGAAGTCATACCAATTTAATAGTCCGTCAATGATCACTATCGCGAAAAGAATAAGATAAATACTAATATTTAACTAGTAGTCCAAGCCAGAGCCCAGTTTCTAAAACTGGGCTTTTTTCTTTGATTTTTGTATGATAAGATAAAATTAGGAATAACATATATTAAAAATATGCGACAGAAAATCAATTCAACATTAATTTGTCCAAAATGCGGAGGTTTATTAGATTTAAAAATAGAGAAAAAATCCGGAGACAGAATAAATAAAGGAGATTTAAGCTGTGATAAATGCAATGCGAATTTTAAAATAATAGATGATATTGTTCGTTTTAAGCCAATTGCAGAAAGGGGCTTGGATAAGAAAATAAAAAGAGTTCGGGAAATGTTTTTAGATCAGGAATTGAATAAAAAATGGGCAAAGCATTTTAGCAAAGAAGAGTTCGGCGTCTTAAAAGAAGAATGGAGATGGATGATTAATAAGCTTAATCTAAAAAACAGCCAGATTCATTTAGATTGGGCAACTGGCACGGGGCGGTTTCTAAGAAATATACTTAATTTAGTTAAGGGAGAAATTATTGCCATAGAGAGCGACTATGCTACATGTGTGGCTCTTAGAGATTTTTTAAAAAGGATTAAAAAATATTCAAAAACAACGATTATTTGCGGCGATGCCCGAAATATGCCTTTGGTTGATAATTCGGTTGATAGTGTAAGCACATGGTCTGGTCTCGATGAGCCAAAGATTAGCAAAGCATTAGATGAATCTAAAAGAGTTCTGAAAAAAGATAGACCATTGGTTGTTAGTGGTTTATTTTTTGAAGATAATTCAAAAAGTTTGAAGATAGCACTCCGGGAAAAAATTGAATTCGCCAAAAAAGATAAAACTCAACAATATTTTAAGAAATTAGGATTTAAGGATATTGATTACAAAATATTCTTTGAAGGGAAATGGGCGAGTGGCAAAGATTTTCTGCCGAAAAAAGGAGATTATTATGCTTCATATGCTGTGGCAGGTAGGAAATCCGATTAGAATTTAGTTAAAATTAACAAATATATGATAAAAAAAGAACAAAAAATCATAAAAAATAAACTCCGAGAATTTTTAGAAAAAGGGCGGCCAGTAATGGGGGAGTATTATGATATCTTAGAGTCAAGTCATAATACAGAAGATATCCGCATTCTTATTGAACGCGACCCAGATTTCTATGATTCGTATTTATATGTGGCCAATGATTTGCGTAAGTCAGGACACGAATCAGAAGCGCGAGAATTAGAAGACAAAGCATTTAAGCGAGCTCGTGCCCGTATTGAAGATAAACAAGGCAATTGGCCCGATAGAATGCCGTGGGGCTGGCTTGAAAATAGACATATTATTCGGGCTCTTGGAGTTGGCGCAGATAATCTTTGGAAAGACGACAAGACAGATGAAGCGCTTGATATTTACCGCAAGTTGTTCCGTTCAAATTTTGACGATAATATTGGCGCTCGATACGCAATTATTGCCCTTCGCATGGGGCTTAGCTATGATGAGTATATGAAGCAGGTTTGGCCTCAGTCGTCGGTGCCTGCCGAGCGTATTAATAAATGGTTTAAGAAAAACGCGCCAAAATTTCCAGAAGAATTAAAGGAATGGAAAAAGCATTGTAAAGATGAACTTGACTTAAGTGAAAAAGATTTGAGTTAAATCTATGATTTATGGACCATATAGCCATAATGAGAAAATCTTGGGGGTTGTTGCCTAAGATTTTAACTGGAGAAAAGACAATTGAATCTCGCTGGTATAAAAACAAATGTTCTCCTTGGGGTAAGATTAAACGAGGAGATGTTGTTTATTTTAAGAATTCGGGCGAGCCAGTAACCATCAAAGCAGAAGTTTCCAAAATTATCCAATATTTGGATTTAACGTCAGCAAAAGTAAGATGGACTTTGCAGAAATACGGCACAAAAGATGGTCTTGGAATAGATGAGATAGATAAATATTATCAGAGGTTTAAAGACAGAAAATACTGCTTGTTGGTTTTTCTGAAAAATCCGCAGAAAATTAAACCATTTGAAATAGATAAAACCGGCTATGGCAATATGGCGGCTTGGATTGCTATTGATGATGTAAATAAATTAAGAAAAAGAATTTAATCATGGCTTATCTATATACTCTTAAATTAGATTTGCCACAAAAAGATTTTGACTTGTTTTATCTCGTAGGTATTGATAATCTTAACTTATGCGTTTACCAATTATAATTTCTCGTTTTTCTAATTTATTATTTTTTATTCAAAAGACAAGCCAGAGCCGTTTGGCTAGTTTTGATTTACAAAAGTACTTAGATGAGAATCTTGATATATCTTTTTATGGAGGAAGTGAGAGCGAGATTTGGAAACAAATTAGCAAATCAATTGGAAAGCGAGACGCGGAGCAATTTAAAAAGGCGATTATTCCAATAAAGTCTGTTTTTGCTCCACATTGGGAAAAAGCGTCCAAGAATCTAAGCCTATGGGAGAAATATTTTCAAGATAACAGCGAATTATTTGAACAAATTATTCTTGATATTAAAGTATTAAGCAATGTAAAAGACTTCTTGGTTTCTAAAATTCCAATATATCTTGTTTCTGATTCTCAGAGCGATGGTAAAGATATTAATGCTTGGTTTTCATGGACGCCAAAACAGAGTTTTGTGGTTGTTGAGATTCCAATTGGTCTTAAAGTAGCAGATAATCTTTTCCAAATAGGTATTTTAGCTCATGAGTATTTTCACCTTGTCTTAAAGAAAAACAAAAAGCTCGTTTTACAAATTAATCAAATAGCTGAAGAAAATAATGAGTTACTTGAAAAAATATCAAAAAGAGATGTTTCTAATAAGATGTTTTTTGAAGAATTATTGATCAGCTCTTTCGTTCCAGAGGGTTATTTAAGCGAGAAGTATTTTGGTTTTAAAGTCGCTACTGATATTTATAACCCTAAAGATTTATTAGATTGGCGAAAACTGGTTGCTTCTGAAATGCGTCGATTAGCAGAAAAGTATATCAACAATTCTCAGCAAATTGATAAAAAATATCTTGGTCAGCTAATAAAGGTTATTAAGCAGAATATAAAACAAAAGCCCTCTTAGAGATTCGTCTCTAAGAGGGATTGAAGTGTTTATTTCCTGTTTGCCCAGTGACCTTTGTCCCACGGGCCCTTATCCCAGGCTTTGCCCCAAGGTTTGTTTTTCTTTCCCATGGCTTGGATTGTTGCTTCTTTTTTGGCCTGAAGAAGAACTTTTGGGACAGCCCTTGAAGCGGCGGGATTTGACATGGTCTTCACCTCCTTTTGTTTGGAATTTGCCGCCTTTAATTATGCAAGACCATACGATTTTATCTTGCCTGCAATATGCCCAAAGTACCTTTTGAGGTTTTCACAAACTTCATCGATTGGTTTGACGGAATCGAGTTGCACGTAGCAATCCTTGGCACATCCTCCTTTACATATAAAACCCCAATCGCATGTTTGGCAGTTTGCCCTTCTTTTTCTCAGTGTTTCTTGGAAACTTTTTAGGTGTGGATTAGATCTGACCAAGGCCGAATCATCTATTACGTTGCCAAAGCTTAGGGCATTTGTTTTAGGGAAAGAATCGCAGCCGTAAATTGAACCATCGTGGTAAACAGTGACGAATTGATCGCATTCTCCCATATAGATGCATTCGCGCTTGTTGCCGCCGAGAATTAAGCTGACAACGCTTTGAATGTCTCGGATTTCAACTTCTGGGTCGTCCAGCTCCAGCCAGAGATCAAAGATGGCAATCATGAAATCGGCGTATTGTCTTGGTGAAATGGTGAGTGAAGATACATCGTTGCAATGACCGATATCTCTCACTCTGGCAAATTTCAACTTTTTTATGTCTTTCGTGATAAAAAAGTTGAAAATCTCTTTCGGGAATTGATGATTGATAGCGCTGACGCCGCAAATAATTCCGTTGAATATCCCAGCTCGCCTCAGCAAATCAATACCTTTCATAACATTGTCGTACGACCCTCTTTTATCAGGATAGTATCGGACCTGGTCATGAAAATCTTTAGGGCCATCAAGGCTTACGCCGACGAAAAAGTTGTGTTCAAGAAAGAATTCTGTCCATTCGGGCGTAACTAGAGTAGCATTAGTTTGGACTGAATTCGTTATTCTTTTGCCTTTTTGTTCCCATGGTCGTTGATATTCTACAGCTTTACGGTAAAAATCTATTCCAGCGAGCAAAGGTTCGCCTCCATGCCAGATAAACTCAATGTCGTCTTGATCGCGACAGAAAAAATCAGTCATTGCTTTCAAGGTTTTTGGAAGCATGCGATCTTGCCTAGTCGATTTTTCATGCCCGGAAACGTAGCAGTAGGAACAGGATAGATTGCATAAGCCATTGACTGGTTTGATAATCGGAGTGGAAATTGCTTGATAGGTTGCCATCGCACACCTCCTTTCTTTTATGGTTGTAAAAGTGCATTAAAATCTTATTCGTATCTTGTCTAATAGAGTATATATAATTATGTATTTTGTCAAGTTTTTGCTAAAATAGCACGAAATTATGAAAAAACAAGTAATACTAATTCATGGAGGTTCAACCTTTGATTCGTACAAGGATTATTTGGCGTTTCTTAAGGGTTTGAAGATTGATTTGAATAGATACAGGAGAACAAAGTGGAGTAATTCTTTAAGGCAGGATTTAGGCAGTAGATTTGATGTTTTGTTGCCGAAAATGCCCAACCCAATGAATGCTAAATATGATGAGTGGAGAATTCTATTTAAAAAGATAGCGACTCTTTTAGATAATAACGTTATTTTAATCGGTCATTCTTTGGGGGCAATATTTTTAGCTAAGTATCTGTCAGAAAATAAGTTTCCTAAAAAGATTTTGGCAACATTACTTGTTTCGCCGCCATACGACGATGAAGGCATGGAAGAATCTTTGGGCGATTTTATTTTACCTAAGAGCTTGGATAAATTAAACAAGCAAGGTGGCAAGATTTTTATCTATCAGAGCAAAGACGACAAAGTGGTTCCGTATTCTCATCTTGAGAAATATAAAAAAGCATTGCCTAACGCTATTATCAGAGAATTTAAGAAAAGAGGGCATTTTGACCAGCCAAAGTTTTCTGAATTGATAAAAGATATTAAAGGGTTATAGTTGGATTTTCTTTGGAATTGTTTATTAGAGAGGTTCTCACCTGCTTCATTCCGCGGAGCCAAATAGGGTATTATTTGAAAATCTGCTATAATTATGCTTAAGGCAGATTTTTTATTTCCACAGGTCAACTATTGACATATATCATACATATATCATATATGATATACAATGAATAAAAATAAAAAACAACTAAAAGCAATTGATTTTCAGGAATATTTAGCTGAGCAATTAAAAAACCCTGAATTTAAAAAGCATTATGATGAATATGGCCGGCAATTAGAAATTGCTTACCAAATTTTGCAGTTACGGAAAAAGAGAAAGATGTCTCAGGCAGAATTGGCCAAAAAGATTGGCACTAAGCAAAGCAATATTGCTCGGATGGAAACAGGCCAGCAGAATTTTACAATTGATATGCTTCAAAAAATTGCTTCTGTATTAGGTAAGAACCTTAAAGTTGAATTTACAAAATAGGTTCGAAAATCATTCCATCATGAAAAATCCAATTTAAGTCGCAGGGTAAGGCATACCCAAAATGTCAGGCCAGAACCAGTAATTGTCTAACTTGATTTAAAACTAATCCTGGAACAGGCAGGGCTTTGCTCCAGTCAAAGGTTCGAAAGCTGTCTCGCCAAGCGAGCCACAAAAAATCACCAGTATTCGCTGGTAATTTTGTGTATATCCGAAGTGGACAGTAAAACTTTTTGGTATTAGAATAAAGTTGCAGCGTTGATTTATTGCGGATTTTAAATCGGATGGTTGTCTGTATTTTTTTATAGCTTGGTCTGTTTACAGAAAGAAGCGATCTAGCAATATGGACAAAAAGGAATTTTATCTTAAGAAAATAGGCCAAAGAGGAAAAATTGCCATTTGGCTGGTTGATGGCAGTAAGATTAGATGTGATTTAGATAAAGAATTTACTAATTTTGGGCAGCATTTCAGATTTTCCTTTATACCTAAATATGAATTTTGGCTGGATAAAGAAGCAATGCCCAATGAACGCCGTTTTTTTATAGACCATCTTCTTGTTGAATGGCAGAGCATGAGGGAGGGAAGTTCATATATTGAAGCGTTTGATGCGGCTGGCGAGAAAGAGCGTTCCGAAAGGTTTAAGGCGGGCGATTTGAAAAAGGTCTGCGGCAAAGATAATCGCCCTGATATTAAAAAGATGCGTTGTCGGTTGCTGTACAAAACAGACGGCGGGATTTTGATTTGGCTGGTTTATGGCCGTTTGGTCAGAAGCGCTTTTAATATTGATTTCACCCAGGGCGGCCATGACTTAGTTTATGATTTTGTGCCCAGGAATAACGTTTGGCTGGATAACGATGTTTTGATTAAAGAACGGCCCTATATTATGTTGCACGAACTTTACGAACGCTCTTTGATGAAACGAGGGTTTGATTATCCGAAGGCGCACAGAAGGGCAAGCAAAATAGAATGGCAGGCGAGGCATGACAAAAGAAAGCTCAAAGAAAGTTTGGCGCTTTTAGGCATATATGATTAGAATAGCCGCGTTCGGGGATAGTTATATGTTGTTTCTCCAGACAAATTAAAACAGGCCCTCTTATGCAAAACCAAAAAAATCGCCAAAGGGCGTTTTTTTATTATTCACCAATCTGTCTTTGAAGATTAATTTGACATAATCGTCAGAAATGGTATCTTGTTTTTAGGCTCTTGAACAATTAAATATTTAATTGATTGGAATAACAAAGGAGGAAAAAATGACAGTCAAGACAAAGATACAGGAGGCGATGGAGACGCCTCAAAGCAAGAAAGAGGTCGAAGCCGGCATTAGGCGAATAGGCGACTTATTATCCGAAATAAGTCAGATGGAAAACAATTTGAGTAAAACTGTTCAGCGGATGACCGCGGCTGCCTCAAAAATGGCGAGTCATCGGGAACAGGAAATCGTCAAAATACAGCTGACCATTGAGGCATTTATGGCCAGTCATCGCCAAGAACTGACCCAAGGCGGCAAAACCAAATCGATTAAGTTGCCTGCTGGCAGGACCGGCTGGCGTCTTTCTTCTTCTTCGGTGGAAATAATGGGCGAAGAAGAAGAAATGGCAAAACAGCTCGAGAAGATGGGATTAAATGGACTAGTCAGGATTAAAAGGACCGTTGATAAAGAGGCGGTTAAAAAGAATCCTGGATTGGTCCAAGAGGTTAAAGGTCTCATTGTCAGAAAAGGCAAAGAGATTTTCTGGATAGAGCCGGCCAGGATTGGTTTGAAGACGGAGATTGCCGAAGACGGCCGACTGGTCAGACGCAAGTCAGGGGCAAAAAAAGATTAACCCGATTGAACGGACGAATCTTATTCTCCCTTCTTTAGAGAAAGAAGGGAGTTTTTATTTTCGCAGCGAGCGAAAGAAATAAAAATTTGTCTTTATTTCCGAACATATTTAAATGTTTTTTTGAGAAAAATTAGTTGTCATCCAAAAATCCGGTAATAATCAGATTAATGGCTTCTTTTTCAGAAAGGCCTCTCGTTCTCAAATAATTTAGTTCTTCTTCGGAAATTTTGCCGATAGAGGCCTCATGAGTTAGCTGAGCTTTTTTGTTTTGGCAAACCAATTTGGGGGCTAAAGAAATGACTGAATCTGAACTGACTAATAAACCCTGACAATCTAGATGGCCCTTAGCCGGCGCTTGGGCAAAAATTTCGCTGACTGCTTCAATTCGGCTCTTTTGGCGGCCGACCAGTCTCAAATTAACTATTCCTTGGGAATTTTTTCCTTTAAGAAAAACGGTATCTTTTAAATTTATCTTGGAGTTTAGGGCGTTAATGATAAATTTTAGATTAGCCGAAGCATTATCATCGTTATAGACCGCGGTTTTTAATTGAAGATTTTTGGGCGGGGCTAAATTTTTGTAATTATAGATAAGTTGGCTGTCCTTGCCCAGGATAAATTGATAATCAGGATTGACTAAATCTTTTTGGCCCCATTGATGGAAATGGTTATATTCCAGACTGGCTTTTTCTTTAAGAATCAGTTTGCCTTGGGCCCGGTGAAGGCAGTCGAGATTAGAGCGGACGGCTCGGCAAACAACATTGGCTTTGGCTTTAATATTTTTTTCAATAACTAACAGGTTGTTTAGATGCTGGGAGACCTTTTTAGAGGCAATAGCAATGCAGGTGGTCAAAGAAAAAAGGGGTTGTTCTTTAACCCAGATGAAATATCCTTCTTTTGGTTTTTTCTGAAAATATTTTCTGGTCCAGTTTAATTTTTGCCAGGCCTGGGGGCTGGGCAAAATAATAACGCCTTTTCTTTCAGAAATATTTTCTACTTTATGGTCAACTTGCCCATAATGGGCATTTTTTGCATTTATCATAGCCATATTTTTTAATTACCCGGAGGACTTTTTGATAGTTTTTTTCCCGGCAAATAATTTTTCCGTCAAGCATAACATTGGTCAATTGGGGTTTTAAAAAACGTAAAATAGTCCCCGAATGGGTAATCAATAAAAGAGCAATCTTTTTATTAATCAATTCTTTTCTTATTAGGCGGGCCATTTTTTCCAACCTTTTAATATCTAAGCCGGAATCAATTTCGTCTAAAATGACTAATTGGGGATTGAGAGATAAAACCTGAAGCAGTTCGGACATTTTTTTCTCGCCGCCGGAAAAATCTAAATTAACTTGGCGGCTTAAGAGATTGCCGTCAAAATCTAATTTTGACCCAAATTTCCTTTTTGGGCCTTTAAGGCCCAAATTGATTTTTTTCAATAATCGGTCTAGCCTAATTCCCTTGATAGCCGGCGGATTCTGCCAAGCCAAAGCGATACCCAGCTTGGTTCTTTTTTCCGGAGGCAATTTAGTAATTTCTTTACCACGGAAAATAATTTTTCCCCGGCTGATTTGGTATTTGGGGTTGCCGGCAATGACTTGAACGAAAGTGCTTTTCCCGGAAGCGTTGGGACCCAAAAGAGCTTGGCATTCTCCTTTTTTAATCTTTAGATTAACGCCCTTCAATATTTCTTGGCCGTTGCCTTTGACTTTTAAATTTTTGATTTCTAAAAACATAAAGCAGGTTTATTTTAGCACGTTTTTTTGATATGTCAAAATTAACTTTGCTTGACAATCGGAATATGCTATAATTTATTAAATGAAACATTATCCTTTGATTAGAACAATTTATCTTTATCTATTCACCATTGTCGGCTTGACTCTTTTAACTATTGGCAGCGTTCGTTTCTTGGATATGGGCTTGAAGGCCTTTGTTTTCACCAAAGCCGAAGAAGAACAACGGCTTATCTATCAGCAGCCTCCCTTGCCTTATTCAATAAAAAGGCTTGAAGAAGTTGACCTGGCGGAAAATGCTTCTCTTTCTTCGGAAGAAAAAGAAGCCATTGCCCATTGGCTGGTTGATTACAAAAATTGGCAGGAAAAAAGTTCAAAGGTTGATTACGTTACTGCCAAAAGACATCGGGACGCTTCTTTGAATTTGGCTCTTATTCTAATCGGTTTGCCTCTGTATTTTTACCATTGGCGAGTTATTAAAAAAGAAACCAAGAATAAAAAATTAGATTAAAATAATAGAATGAAATCATAAAAAATAATGCCTTCCAAGAAAAAATTAGCCAAAGAATTAGAAAAACTTTCCAAGCAATTTCTTATTAAGGACAAGAGAAAGACGCTTTTGGATTCTTTAGAAAACGATAGAACCGAATGGTTTAGATGGACGGCTGAAATGAAGGGATTGCTGAAAAATTTAGATAAGGCCGAGGCAATCAAGTTTAGCGGCTTGATTCTTTTATTAGAGCAAAAACCAAAAAGCAGGTTTTATCAAAATAATCTGAAGAAGTTTTTGGTTGCTAAAGTAGAATTCTATAAATATTATGATTTTTCTTTGGAAAAGAAATTAGCTCAAAAAGAAAAAACAGAAAAGAAGCTCTGGATTAGCAAAATCTTTCGCCTTTTTATCAGTCGTTCTTTTTTGGGAATTTTGATTCTCGCCCTGATTATTGGATTTATTGTCTGGTTTTACGTCGATAGGAAAAGTTGTCTGGAATTTGTTCAAGGAGTAGTCGGCCCATTTTTGAAAGCGATTAAGTAAGAAGCGTGCTTTTGAAAGACGCTCTCGGAATGACGCCATTCGTTTTGAGATTGACAATATTCTTTTTTTTGTTTTTTAATGAATCTGTGAAGAAAGTAACTTAATTGGAAAGAAATGAACCTGTCCAAAAACGGAGCAAGCGGATTGGGTCTTAATTATAATCTATGTCTCCATCATTATATTTTTGTTTAATAAGCTCTTTTCTGGCTTTATCAATGGCCGGCTTTTTGTCTTGGCGGATAAAAAGACAAACTGTTACTGATGAAAAAGCCGACCGAATTAGCCAAATCATCAAAAAAGGAGCCATGGCTTTTTTGAATCGGGAGTATCAAATTCTTTTTGTTTTCGTTTTGGTCGTCGCCGTTCTCCTCTATTATTTTCTTAATTCTAAAACAGCCATCGCTTTTGTCAGCGGTGCTTTTCTAAGCGGTTTGGCCGGTCAGATCGGTCTGCGAATAGCCACCTCGGCCAATGTCCGGACGGCCGAAAAGCTTAATCGTGATTTAAAATCAGGTTTAAACGTTGCTTTTAACAGCGGCAGCGTGATGGCTTTAAGCGTAGTCGGCTTGGGTCTTTTAGGTATTACCGTTCTTTATTTAATTTTCAAAGAGCCGAGCATTATTTACGGTTTTGGCTTCGGCGCCTCTTCAGTAGCTTTGTTCGCTCGGGTCGGCGGCGGTATTTATACCAAAGCGGCCGATGTCGGAGCTGATTTGGTTGGTAAGGTTGAAAAGGGGATTCCCGAAGACGACCCGCGCAATCCGGCGACTATTGCTGATAACGTCGGTGATAACGTTGGAGATGTTGCCGGTATGGGCGCGGACCTTTTTGAAAGTTATGTTGATAGCATCATTGCCGCTATGGTTATCGGAGCGGTGGTGGCCGTCGGCGAACAGGGGATTTTTCTGCCGATGATTTTAGCGGCCGGCGGAATAATTGTCAGTTTAATCAGCAATTTTTTTGTTAAATTGGGTTCGGCTAAGGCGAAAGCCGGTTCTGGCCAAGGAATTTTAAATCGCGGTATTTGGCTGGCCACGATTTTAATGTCTCTTAGCGGTTATGGCTTAATCAAATATCTTGGTTTCGGCATGCCTGTTTTTTATGCTTTCTTGGTCGGTTTGCTGGCCGGTTTAAGTATCGGTTTAGTGACTGAATATTTTACTTCGCATAAATATCGCTTTACCCAAAGAGTAGCCCAAGCGGCTCAGACCGGAGCGGGAACTAATATTATTGCCGGCTTTGCTCTTGGTTTAAGCAGTACGATTCTGCCAATTTTAATCATCAGCGCGGCTATTTTTTTGGCCTATCAATGGAGCCAGTTATATGGCGTCGCGATTGCGGCCGTCGGCATGCTTTCTACTTTGGGAGTAACTTTAGCCGCTGACACTTTTGGGCCGGTAGCCGATAATGCGGCCGGTATCGCTGAAATGGCCGGCCTCGGACAAAAGACCAGGGAGCGGGCCGAAGACTTAGACGCTGTCGGCAATACGACGGCAGCTATTGGCAAAGGATTTGCCATTGGGGCGGCCGCTTTGACCGCTTTGGCTTTAATGATAAGTTACGGCCAAGCCGTCAAACTGCCTTTTGTTGATTTATTCAATTACAAGGTCATCGTCGGTCTTTTCTTAGGCGGCTTAATGCCTTTTGTCTTTTCTTCCTTCGCTTTACAGGCAGTTGGCCGGGCAGCCATGGCTATGGTTGAAGAAGTCCGTCGTCAGTTTAAGAACATTCAGGGAATTATGACCGGGGAGGGCGAACCGGATTATACTAGATGTATTGATATCAGCACTAAGGCGGCCTTGCGGGAAATGATTTTGCCCAGTGTTTTAAGTATTTTGGCGCCGGTCTTGGTCGGTCTTTTGCTGGGCAAAATGGCTTTAGCCGGTTTATTGGCCGGTTCAATCGTTTCCGGATTTTTATTGGCCGTAACTATGGCTAATTCCGGCGGCGCTTGGGACAACGCCAAGAAATACATTGAAGCGGGCAATTTAGGCGGTAAGGGCTCGGAAACACACAAAGCGGCCGTGGTTGGCGACACGGTCGGCGACCCTTTTAAGGACACGGCCGGCCCCTCGTTGAATATCTTGTTGAAGTTAATGGCCATTGTTGCATTGATTATCGCGCCGTTGCTGTAGTAAAAGGCGTATCCTCTTGACAGCTTTCTGGTTATGGGTATATACTCATAATTGGCGGTGAGGGATAAATGGAAATTTATTTTCATTTAGACCGAGCAACCAATTATATAGATATGTATCTATATAATAGAGTATTACTTAATAACGGATGGCTGTTTTTGTTAAAAAGGTCGCGGTCATCTGACTCCTCATCTTTTTTGTCAATAAAAGAAAGATGAGGTATAATAAAAGAGAAGAAATTACTATGCCTGCTTTCAACGGAACAGGTCCTCAAGGCCAAGGCTCACGGACTGGCCGCGGTTTAGGTTATTGCCGGCCCACCGGGCAGACGAATCAACCTGGTTATAGGCGCGGTTTAGGCCAAGGTTGGTTCGGCCGAAGATTGGGTCGTGGCTTTGGTTTTGGCCGCGGCTGGGGATACCCATATGGAGGTTATCCGGATAGACCCGATTATCCCTATGAACCAACGGCCAAAGAAGAAAAAGAAATACTGGCTGAAGAGCTTCAGGGGTTAAAAGAAGAAACAAAGAGAACGGAAACCCGTCTTGAGGAACTGAAAAATAAAAAATAAAATAATAGGGATAAGGAGAAAAAAACATGCCATTTAGAGATGGAACCGGTCTTTCTGGCCAGGCGCCAGGCGCCGGCCAAGGCTTCAGGCAGGGTCAGGGCCGCGGTCGTCAAACAGAAGGTTTCGGTTTAGGACCGGACGGAGAATGTCTCTGTCCAAAATGCGGAACAAAAGTCCCTCATCAGAGAGGAGTGCCTTGTTACGAACAAAAATGCCCTAAATGCGGCAGTTTGATGACTCGGACTGGGCAATAACTTTAAATTAATATGAAGATTTGTTTAAGCGCCAGCTTACCTAAGTTTGATTCGCCGATAGACCCGCGTTTTGGCCGGGCGCCTTATTTTTTAATTACTGACGAAAAAGGAGAAAAATTGGAAGTGATTAAGAATACCGGAGTCGAAGCAATGGGCGGAGCCGGAGTAACCGCGGCTCAATTAGTTGTTTCAGCCGGTACCCAATTGATCATTACCGGTAATTTAGGACCACGGGCCTTCCAGGTTCTTCAAAATTCGGGGATAAAAATAATTATTGGCGTTTCCGGAATTTCAGCCAAAGAGGCTTTGGAAAAATATCAAAAAGGAGAACTAAAAGAGATGGCTCGACCAAGCGTGCCTGGCCATTTTGGAATAGGTCAAAGATTCGGCGGCAGTCGAGGCGGCTTTGGTGGCGGTCATCGTTCGAGCCATCGATAGATATTACGAGAACGGTTCTCGGACTTATTTATATGACCGAAGTATTTAAAAAAGGCCAAAAGGCCACGATGATTTCAGCGTTGTTAACCATTCTTTTGGCCGTAATTAAGGGGATAGTCGGCTTGGTTTCAGGAAGCGTTGTTTTACTAGCCGATGCGGTTCATAGCGCGGCCGACTCTCTTTCCAGTTTTGCCGCTTGGTTTGGTTTAAAAATTTCTCAAAAAAAACCGACCGAGAAGTTTTCCTACGGTTTTTATAAAGCGGAGAATTTAACCGCACTTTTGATTTCCGGACTTATTCTTTTAGCCGGTTTTTTAATTGTTCAAGAAAGCCTTTCCAAGTTTTTTGTAGAATCAAAATTGAATATTCCTTTAGTGGCTATCGGAGCGGCTGTTTTGGACGCCATCGTTATGTTTTCAATTGGAACCTATGAAGTGAAAGTAGGCCGGAAGATAAACTCTCAAAGCTTGATGGCCGATGGCCGGGAATCGCGCCTTCATTTACTTTCTTCTTCTTTGGTTTTAATCGGTTTATTCTCCAGCTGGTTAAAAATTCCTTATTTAGAAGGAATTATGGGGATGGCCATTTCTCTTTTTATTTTTCAGGCCGGCTTAAGTTCTGTCAAAGATTCAATTTTTGCCTTGATGGATGTTTCTCCGGAAAAAGAAAAAGAAGAAAAAGTTAAGAAAATTTTAAATGGTATTTCCGGAATCAGAGGATTTGAAAACTTAAAATTAAGAAAATCAGGCCCATTTATTTTCGGAGAGGTTAAGATAAAAATCGGCAAAGCTATCAATGTTAAAAAAGCTTATGAAATCTCGGGAAATATCGAGAAAGAAATTAAGAAAGGGGTAAGGTCAATTGATTCATTTACGGTAATGGTTCTGCCTTATGAAGTCGAAAAACAAAAAATATGCATTCCTATCGGCAAAGACAAAGGAATCAACTCTTTAATGTCCAATCATTTTGGCCGGGCTAATAAATTTGTTTTTATCAATTTAGATAAGGGAGAAATTAAAGATTATTACATTAAAGAAAATCCTTATCAAGAAAGAGAAATCAGAGCCGGTTTGAATACGGCTTTATTCGTTATCAGGGAAAAGGTTGATTCGGTCATTACCCAAGAAATGGGACCGATTTCTCTTCATACTTTAAGAGATAATATCGTTGATGTTTATTCAAATACAGACGGTCAGGTCAAGGAAATCGTCAAAAAATTTATTCAGAAGAAACTTAAACCGTTAAAAGAAGCGACTAAAGAAAAGATATGATGACCATAGGCATCACCGGCGGCAAGGGAGGAACGGGCAAATCTACGGTGGCCATCCTTTTAGCCAATCAATATTTTCAAGAAGGCCAGAAGGTTATTTTGGTTGACTCTGATATAGAATGTCCTAACGACTATTTGCTTTTGGGCCAGGTTCTGGGAAAGCCGGTGGAAAAAACTTATACCCGTTTTCCTAAATTAGACCGGAGTAAATGCCGGAAATGCGGCGTTTGTGTCAGAAATTGCCGGAGCAACGCTATTTTTCAGGCGCCGGGCCAATATCCGATATTCATTAAGGATTTATGCTCCGGTTGCGGGGCTTGCTGGTTAAGCTGTCCCGAGCAAGCTATCCAGCCGATTAAAGAAGAAACCGGCCGGATTTTTGTTAACCGCCTCAAGGAAAATTACTGGCTAATTACCGGCTTAGCCAAGGCTGGTTTGGAAGAAACCGGTCCCATTGTCACTCAAACGAAAAAATTTGCCTTAAAGTTCGCTCAAGAGAAAAAAGCCGATATTGTTTTGTTAGATACGGCCGCCGGGACCCATTGCCCGGTTATCTCGGCTCTTCTAGACGTTGATTTGGCCAAGGCGGTTACTGAACCAACTCCTATGGGAGCAGTCGATTTGGGTTTAATTTTAGATTTGTGCCAGAAAATTAAAGTGCCGGCGGAAGTGATTTTGAATCAAGCTGATTTGGGAGATAAAAAAAGAATTGAGGCGGTTGTTCAAAAATATCAAACCAAAATTATTCAGGAAATTCCTTATTCCAAGAAAGTTGTTCAGGCCTATTCTCGGGGGAAATTATTAAATTTTAAATTCAAATGGGGAAAATAAGTAGTTCAACAGGACTCACTATAAAAATTATTATTTTTGGGTTAATTTTATCTGTCTTCGGATTTGTCTTTTTTTTGAGTCCGGCCTTGGCGGTTGAAGAAGATTGTTATCACTGCCAGAGCATTAGTCCGAATTTTTTACAGGAATTGCCCGATGATTTTACTTTAATTAAAATTGTTTCTTTAGCCGCCGTTGATGCGGTTAATCCCTGCACCTTGGCTGTTCTCGGTTTAATGCTGGTAACTATTTTAACTTATAACCCAGCCAAGAAAAGAAATGTCATTTTGGCCGGTCTAGCCTTTGTCTTTTCTGTTTTTGTGATGTATTTCTTTTACGGTTTGATTATTGTCGGTTCTTTCCAGCTGTTAAACGCTTTAAAGGTAATCCAGTTTTGGCTTTATAAAATTGTCGCTTTGGGCGCCATCGTTTTGGGCTTTTTGAAAATCAGGGACTTTTTTCGGGCTAAAGCGGTCTGTCGGGTTAATCCCGGAGTTGAGCGAATTCTTTTAAAAATAACCAGCCCAAAAGGAGCTTTCCTGGCTGGTGCTTTAGTAACTATATTTTTACTGCCTTGTACCATCGGCCCCTATATTATCTGCGGCGGAATCTTGTGCCAGCTGGGCATATTAAAATCCCTGCCTTGGCTGTTGCTTTACAATTTGATATTCGTTTTACCGATGCTGGCCGTTGTTTTCATTGTTTATTTTGGCTTAAGAAAAATTGAAGATATCCATAGCTGGCAGGCCAGAAATATTAAGTATCTTCATCTAGTATCCGGCATAATTATCCTGCTTTTGGGCCTGGCAATGGTCTCTGGACTGCTTTAGTTTTTTTAAAAAAGATTGAATTTTATGCAACTTTATATTAGAAAAACTTCTTTGATTAATCCAAATAGGTTTACGAATGGTTTAGTCGGAATGCGTTTAGAATTATCAAATTTTTGTATAATGATTTAAAAAAAGATGATTTGTTTTTACATAAGAAGTATCAAAGGCAATTAGAAGCGAGGGAAATTTATAAAGAGTCTCTGCGGGGGTCGAAGAAATATAGAGAAGTAGAAAAAAGATATAAATTACCAATGCAGAAACTATTACAAAAGCTATTCATTGAAGATAGATTCACTGGAGAAGAAATTGCTAAAAAATTAGGGATTCATTCTTCCTCGGTTTATAGATGGCTAGAGAAAACAGGAGTGAAATTTCCTGAGAAAAAGATTAAGAAAATTATAGTTAAGGAGTGCCCGGTCTGTCATGGGCAATTTGAACAGCAGAAAGGGCGTTTTAAAAAATATTGTTCTGAATATTGCAGAATTCAGGCAAGACAGACTGGAAAACTTGTAAAGTGTATCGTTTGCGGGAAGAAAGTATATAGGCCAGGATGGTGGTTTAGAATCAATAACACGCCGATTTGCTCTAAGGGATGTTTAAGAGAATGGCGGCGTATGCGTGTAGGGAAGAATACAATTCATCGTTCTAAGGAAACGGTCCAATTTGTGTCTTTTAAAAGAGGAGTAATTTAATGAACAAATTGTCAATTATTGATAAGAAACTTAGGGGAATAAGGGATGAAATTGTTGATTGCCGGAAATGTCCTCTTCACAAAAACAGAACTTTGCCGGTTATCGGACAGGGAAGCCATCAGGCGGAAATTATGCTAGTTTCAGAGGCGCCAGGATATTGGGAAGATCAAAAAGGAGAGCCTTTTGTTGGAGCTGCAGGAGGAGTATTGAATGAACTTTTGGATTTCGTTGGAATTAAAAGAGAAGAAGTATATATTTGTAATATTCTTAAATGCCGGCCCCCTCAAAACCGCAACCCGCAAAAAGATGAGATTGCTGCTT
This sequence comes from uncultured Candidatus Saccharibacteria bacterium, assembly GCA_964467815.1. Classification (GTDB taxonomy): domain Bacteria; phylum Patescibacteriota; class Minisyncoccia; order Portnoybacterales; family UBA2143; genus CAYXST01. The sequence goes on from CAYXST010000004.1 coordinate 23,833, forward strand.
GCGTTCCTTACTTAGAAAAACAGATTAGAATTATTCGACCAAAGCTTATTGGTTCGCTAGGCAATTACGCGACCGCTTATCTTTTGGAAAAATTCGGTTTATCTGATAAAATTCAAGGCATCAGCAAGATACACGGCCAGGTTTTTGAGGCCAGGGCTGATTTCGGGCCAATTAAAATTATTCCTTTATATCATCCAGCCGTAGCTGTTTACAATGAAAGGATGAAAGAAACTCTTAAAAATGATTTCCAAATCCTCAATGAAAGATAAACAATTTAAATTAGTCATTTCTTCAGGCAAAGGGGGCGTCGGCAAATCAATGCTGGCTTCGGCTTTAGCGATGCTTTTTGCTAAAAAGGAAAAAATCGTCGCGGTTGACGCCGACGTTGACGCGCCTAATTTAGCTATTTGGCTTAACGAAGTTTCTGATGAAAATGTTCAATTTTCCCAGAAAATTTCCAATTCCTTTAAAGCGGTTATTGACGAAAATAAATGCAATGGCTGCGGCCAGTGTGTTGAGAAATGTCCTTTTGGGGCTATTAAAATTAAGAACGGCCGGGCTAAAATAAATCCATTTCTTTGCGAAGGTTGCGGCGTTTGCCAGATTATCTGTCCTCAAAAGGCGGTTGATTTAAAACCGGTTGAGAATGGCCAAATCAAAGTAATTAAGACTAATTATGGTTTTCCCTTAGTGATCGGTCAGTTATTCCCCGGCGAAACGGGTTCTGGCAAAATAGTCACTGAGATAAAAAAACAGGCCGAAGAAATCAGTCAGGCCGAATTAATGCTTATTGACTCGGCGCCAGGAACCGGCTGTCCGGTGATTGCTTCTTTGCGGGATGCTCATTTAGCCGTTTTGATTACTGAACCGACTCTCTCCGGTTTCTCTGATTTGAAAAGAATTTTAGAATTGGTCGAACATTTTCAAATTCCTTTTAAAATAGTCGTTAATAAATGGGATATCAACCGTCCGCTGACTAAAAAGATGGAAAAAGAATTCAAGGATAATTTTTTAGGTAAAATATCTTATGACCAAGGCATTTTTAAGGCCATCGCCAACCTAAAGCCAATTTTGAAAACAAAACTTAAGGCCAAAAAAGAGATTAAGGAAATATTTAAACAATTATATGCCCAGACCGTTTAAAAAAAGAGCAATCGGCTTTGACCCTCGGGTGACATATTTTAAACCGCGGGCGGTGCCCCTGTCTATTTTAGAAGAAATTGACTTAGGCATGGACGAATTGGAAGCTTTGCGGCTTTGCGAACTAAAAAAATTAGAGCAGGCCGAAGCGGCCAAAAGAATGAAAATCTCTCAAAGCACTTTACAAAGGATTTTGAGTTCAGCCCATCAAAAAATTGCCGAGGCCTTAACCGAGGGAAAAGCGATTAGAATTAGTAAAAATAATGGGAAACAAAGATTTAGGAGCAAAGCTCCTAACTTTTAGGAGCTTTGCTCCTAAAATCTCCTAAAATTCTTAGAGTTGAATGGAAAATATAAGACCAAAAGTAGTGGTCGGTCTTTCCGGCGGTCTTGATTCGGCCGTTGCTTTGTTATTACTTAAAAAGCAAGGCTATCGGCCGCTCGGCCTGACTTTGAAATACAGCCGTTGGTCAAACGGAGAAAATATTTATTCTAATCAGCCAGCCATTCGTTTAGCCAAAAAAGTTTGTCAGCAATTAAAGGTGCCTCATAAAACCCTTGATTGCCGCCAGGAATTTAAGAAAAAAATAATCGGCTATTTTATCTCTCTTCTGAAAGACAAAAAAACGCCTAATCCTTGCATAATCTGCAATCAACAATTGAAATTTGATAAGTTAATCAGTTTTGCCAAGAAAAAAAGAATTGACCTTATCGCTACCGGACATTATGCCCGGATAAAAAAAAATAAAGGCGAGTATCAGCTTTTAAAAGGGAAAGACGAGCAGAAAGACCAGAGCTATTTTCTCTGCCTTTTAAACCAGAAGCGGTTAGCCAAGACGATTTTTCCTCTAGGAGACTTAACCAAGAAAGAAGTTTATCGGCTCGCCAAAAAAGAAGGCCTTGATTTTTTAACCAGGAAGAAACAAAGCCAAGATTTATGTTTTGTTGCTCAAGAATCAATGTCTCTTTTTTTGGAAAAAGAGATAGGCCGACAACCAGGCCAGATTCTTGATAAAGAAGGAAATATTTTGGGGCAGCATCAGGGACTCCATTTCTATACTATCGGCCAGCGCCGGAGGATTAAATTGGCCGGCGGCCCTTGGCGGGTCCTTGGCTTTAATCGGGGAAAAAATCAATTGATTGTCACTAATCAGGAAAACGATCCGGCTCTTTACCAAAGAGAGGTTTTTTTATCTGATGTCCATTTTATTTCTAAAAAAGCGCCGGTCAGGCCGATTAAGGTTAAAGCCAAAATCCGCTTTAATCAAGGACTGTCCCGGGCGGTTTTTTATCCGGATAAATCTAAATTGATTTTCAATAAAGCGCAGAAAGCCGTTAGCCCGGGCCAGTGGGCTGTTTTTTACGACGGCCAAGTTTGCCTCGGCGGCGGGATGATAGTATAATGGAATATATGAAAAAAATAGAAGAAATTACTCAAAAAGAATTAAGCGCTTTAAAAGTGGTTGTTTTTGACATTGACGGAGTGATTATTCCGGTTGGCACAGACTTAAGAGAAAACGAAGACGGCACGGAGTTATACATGAAGTCCAAACAAATGCTGCCCGAGTTTATTGAAAACCTGAAAAAGCTCAAAAAACATTTAAAAATAGGTTTTTCTTCCGGCCGCAATATTTTATATTTGAAAAGTTTGGTTAACGAAATTCTTGATAATCAGGTAATTCTCCAGGCCGAAAACGGCAATATTACTTGGCTGGATAATAAAATTATTCATCCGGCTTATCCGGACGAATATTTTGAGCAATTAAGAGATATTAAGGAAAAAATTAAAGAAATGATGGCTCAAAATAAAAAAGTCCGCGGTTTTGAACCGAAGATTTTTATTCTGACTGTTCATTGCGACCAGATGGAAAAAATTCCTGATTTGGTTAAACAAATGGCCGGAGATAATTTATATTGCCTTTGGACTAATGAAGGTTATGATATCGGCAGCCGGGAAATGTCCAAAGGTCAAGCGATTACCAGTTTAGCCAAACAACTTAATATTGAACCGAAACAAATTATGACCACCGGCAATAATTACAACGACGAAGAGATGCTCCAAATCGGCAAAGGCGTTTCGGTCAATCCGGAAAGAGTCAAGGGAGAATATTTTGTTGAAGCCGAAAAAGGGAAATTAGGCGGTCATTTATTGGTTGATTTTTTACTTGATTATTACGAAAAGCAAAAGGGCGTATAAAAAAGGGCGTCCTTTTAAGGGCGTCCTTCAAAAGGACACCCTTTTATGGGTTAGAGCAAGCCCATTTTTTGTTTGGCCAGGCGGAGATTTTTTTGAGCAATGGGTTTGACCGTTTTAGCGCCATCAGCTAACACTTGCCTGACATAAGCCGGTTTCTTGTCTAAGGCCGTTTTTTTATCCCGGAATGATTTTAGTCCTTTAATAATAATTTCGGCCAGGTCTTTCTTAAAAGGAGCGTATCCTTGTCCTTGATATTTCTCCTCAATTTGACTGACCGAAAGTCCGGAAAAAGCAGTATAGATATTGATAAGGTTGACAATAGCCGGTTTTTTGGGAGAATATTCTATTTCTTTTCCTGAATCGGTCACCGCCTTTTTTATTTTTTGACGGACTTGATTAGGCGAATCAGCCATTGAAAGACATCCCTGGGGAATACTCTTAGACATCTTTTTAGCCGGATCGGCTAAGGACATTATCCGGGCGCCGCTGGAATAAATTAATGCTTCCGGAATGGTAAAAACCCGACCGTACTGCCGATTGAATTTACGGGCAATCATTTTGGCTAATTCAACATGCTGCCTTTGATCTTCGCCGACCGGCACGATATCTGTCTGATAAAGGAGGATATCGGCGGCCATTAAAACCGGATAATCAAAAAGGCCCATATTGATACTTTTCCTGAAGCGCTTGGCTTTTTCCTTGAATTGGGTCATTCTTTCCAATTCGGCAATTGGCGTAACCGTGTTTAAAAGCCAGGTCAGTTCGGTATGTTCCGGAATATGCGACTGGACGAAAAGAACACATTTTTTAGGGTCAAGTCCGGCTGCTAAAAGCAAAACAGCCAAGTCAAATGTTTTTTCCTTTATTTTCCGGGACGATTCAGAGATAGTTAAAGCATGTAAATCAACAATACAAAAAATAGAGTCATATTCGTTTTGCAGTTTGACCCAATTTTTAATCGCGCCTAAATAATTACCGATATGGACTAAGCCGGTTGGCTGAATACCGCTGAAAATACGTTTTTTCATGAAAATTTTTTAAGAAGAAATCTATTAATTCTCGGCCGAAGTGTTTTCGAGAAATGGTTATGACAGGTCTCTATTTCTTATAGGTTTTCTCAATGGTTTTAATAATCGGCTCTAAGTCGCCGTCAATGATTTTATCTAATCGGTGCCAAGATTTATTAAGGCGGTGGTCAGTAATGCGATTTTGAGGATAATTGTAAGTACGAATTTTTTCGGCCCTCATAGCTGCGCCAATTTGTCCTCGTCTTTCGCTTCCCCGCTGAGCTGTTTCTTCGGCTCTTTTTTTAGCCAAGATGCGCGCTCGCAAAACCTGAAGCGCTTTTTCTCGATTTTGTTGTTGGGTTCGTTCTTCTTGGCAATTAGCGACTAAACCAGTTGGCAGATGAGTTACTCTGACGGCCGATTCGCGTCGATTAACGTATTGGCCGCCCGGTCCGGAAGCGCGCAGAACATCAATTCTTAAATCTTTTGGACCGATTTTGATTTCCGTTTCGTTTACTTCCGGCAAAACGGCTACCGAAACGGTTGACGTGTGAACTCGACCGGACTTTTCGGTATTGGGAATGCGTTGGACGCGGTGAACACCGGCCTCATTCTTTAATTTATTGTAAACATTTTGGCCTTTAATTTCAAAAATAACCTCTCGATAACCGCCCAAATTGGTTCTACTGACATCAATTAAATTGGCCGACCAGTTTTGCTTTTCTGCAAAACGAGAATACATCCGGAAAAGGTCGGTTACAAAAAGAGCTGCTTCTTCGCCGCCGGTCCCGGCTCTGATTTCTATAATAGTTCCTTTCATTTTTTTCCTTTAAGTTTCGGGCCAAACCGGGCCGTTTTTTTAGCTAATCGCTTTCTAAACTTTTCTACTTGACCGGTTTCAATAATTTTCTCTTTGCCGGTATAAAAAGGATGACATTGAGAACAGATTTCTACTTCTATTCCTTGCTTGGTTGAGCCAATTTCAAAAGTGGCGCCACAGGCGCATTTTATTTTGGCATTAGGATAGTAAGTTGGATGGATGTCTTTTTTCATTGTTTACATAATAGCAGATTAAAGGGAAATAGGCAAGTTCTTGCCTATTTTTTATAATATGATATACTATTTCAAGATATTGTTTAAAGACTTAAAACGCAAGAACATTATGAGAAACGTTCTCATAATGTTCTTGTAATGTCTCAAACTATAAAATGTTGAAGAAAGAAACCAAAAAATTGAATAAGGAAATTACGAAGAGCTCGTCTTTGCCAAAAGAAAAGCAGGCTGCTTTCAGCGAGAAGTCAACCGGTAGGGATATTGAAAAATTGCTCCCTAACTTAAAAGAAATGCTTAAAGCCGGCGTTCATTTTGGCCATCGGACTTCCAAATGGAATGTACGCATGGCTCCCTATATTTTCAATATTCGGAATAATGTTCATATTATTGATTTGGAAAAAGCGCGTCAAAAATTAGCCGAAGCCCTCAAATTTATTCAGGAAGTTAAAAAGAAAAAAGGAGTCATTCTTTTTGTCGGGACCAAGGTAAGCGCCAAAGAGATTGTTCGGCAAACAGCCGAAAAGTGCCGGATGCCTTATGTTAACGGAAGGTGGCTGGGCGGCACTCTGACTAACTTCAAGGCTATTTCTCAACGCTTGGAATATTTCCGCAATTTGGAAGATAAAAAAAGCAAAGGCGAATTAAAGAAGTATACCAAGAAAGAACAGCATGATTTTGATGTGGAATTGCAAAAGCTAAAAAGCCAGTTTGGCGGAATTAAAAAATTAATTAAACTACCAGAAGCTCTCTTGGTCGTTGATGCTCAAAAAGAAAAATTAGCCGTTAAAGAGGCAAGAATGAAAGAGATTCCGATAATTGGTTTATGCGATACTAACGCTGACCCAACCCTAATTGATTATCCGATTCCGACTAATGACGACGCCATCACTTCCTTGAAATTGATTTTAGGAACAGTGATTAAAGCGTTGAAGTAAAATTATGACTTTAATCAGAAAAATTGAACAACTTCGTCAAACAACAAATATTTCGGTTATGGAATGCAAAAAAGCGCTGGAAAAAGCCGGTGGCGACGAGATTAAGGCCTTGGAAATTTTGAAGAAAAACGGCCAGGAAAGCGCCTTAAAAAAAGCGACTCGGGAAGCAAAACAAGGACTAATTGAAGCGTATATTCATAATCAAGGCAAAATAGGGGTAATTTTGGAATTAAATTGCGAGACCGATTTTGTGGCTAAAAACGAACAATTCAAAGAATTGGCTCACGATTTAGCCATGCATATTGCCGCCATGGATCCAACTAATTCAGACGAGCTTTTGAGTCAGGCCTTTATCAAAGACGAGCAGAAAAACATCAAGGAGTTGATAAACGAAACTATTTCTAAATTAGGGGAAAATATTAAAATAGGGAAATTTGTCAGATTGGAAATATAGCTATGTTTAATTTAATTCTCTATCTTATTATTGGTTTTAGTTCGGCTGGCTTAGTAGTAATTGTCTATAGAAAAATTCCGGCGCTGGCTCGTCTATCGGAAGAAGAAATAACTATTTTAGGAAGAAAAAGAGGATTTATTCAGCGAGCCCGAGAGATTAATTATAAGCAATATTGGTTTAATCTAATCGTCCGTTTGGAAAAGTTTTTGCGGCGGATAAAAATAGTTTTTTTGAAAACAGAGAATTTATTGAGTAAATGGATTGAAAAATTGAGACGCAGTTCTCAAACAATGACCCAAAAGTCAAGAGAATGGATTAAGCAGAGAGAATTAAAAAGAAGGAAAACCAAAGATTTATCAACTGGTCAACCTGAAGAAATTCCTGTTAGAATAAAAAAAGACGAAGAAGTTTCTCAACCAGCCGAAGAAGAAACAGAGGAAATCCCCATTAGCGAATTAGATAAACCGATTAAAGAAGAGCAGAAATGGATAGATTTGATTGTTGAGAATCCCAAAAATATTACGGCTTATAAATTTCTCGGTTTCTTGTATTGGAAACAACATAACTATGCTGACGCCAAGGCCTCTTTGGAAATGGCCGTTAAATTTGGCTCTAAAGACAAAAAAGTCAAAGAGATTTTGGAAGAATTAAAGAAGATGGGGATTAAAAACAATAGCGGGAAATAGTTTTGGCCAGCGTAGCTCAGGGGTAGAGCAACGGTTTTGTAAACCGTCGGTCGGGGGTCCGAATCCCTTCGCTGGCTCAACTGTGACAGCGACCAGAACAGTTGAGTTTTGGCTGTTAAAGTGGTAAAATGTTAGTGATGCCAGTAAAGCCAGCCTTATCAGAAAAATATATAAAAGAGGTTAAATATCTTTATTATAATAAGGGTTATAGTGCTAGAGAAATAGCCGATAAGATTGGAGTATCACTGGACGCAGTTTTTAGCTTTATGCGGCGGCATAGTCTGGAACGGCGAAGTTTTGAAGAATCGAATCGTATTCGTTTTAAAAGAAAAGCGCTTTCATATCGTTTGAAGAAAGGACTTACAAGGAGAGAAAAACAGCTAAAGACAGCAGGTGTTATGTTATATTGGGCAGAAGGATCTAAGTCAAATCCTTCTAAGAGATCGTGGACAGTGGATTTTGCTAATAGTAACCCGGAAATGATAAAGCTGTTTCTTAGATTTCTTAGGATAATTTGTGGTGTTGACGAAAAGCGAATAAGAATATATTTATATGCTTACGCAGATCAAGATATAGAAACTCTTAAAAGATATTGGCAGAAAATTACTGATATTTCTTTAAAGCAATTTACTAAGCCTTATATAAGGCAAGATTTCTTGCCAGAGAAAAGTGGTAAAATGAAGCATGGATTAGTCCATGTTAGATACGCTGACAAGAAATTGCTTCTCCAAATAGAGGAGTGGATAAAAAAATATTTAGACAACAATTTATAAGGGCAGGTGGCGGAGTGGACAAACGCAGCACTCTGTAAAAGTGCCGGCTTCGGCCTACGGGGGTTCGAATCCCTCCCTGCCCACACGATTTTTGCCCAAAGTTTTTTGTTAATGAAAACGATGTCCGTCCCGGGCGGACCAAAAGCTGAGGTAGCTCAGGCGGTTAGAGCAACACATTGGTAATGTGTCGGTCGTGGGTTCGAATCCCACCCTCAGCTCAGGAAAACTATGTCTCAAGATAATTTAATCAAATTACAATGTAGCGAGTGTAAAAGAATTAATTATTGGTCGCGCAAAAACAAAAAAAAGATTCAGAAAAAAATAGAACTGATGAAGTTTTGTAAATGGTGCCGAAAAAGTACCTTGCATAAAGAAGGGAAGAAATAAGGGCGCGTAGCTCAGCTGGAAGAGCATCGGTCTCCAAAACCGAAGGCCG
>CAYXST010000005.1:0-5612 GCA_964467815.1 uncultured Candidatus Saccharibacteria bacterium
GATTTAATTTAACATGGAATATGATTTGATTATTGTTGGCGGCGGACCAGCCGCTATATCGGCCGGGATTTACGCGGTCCGCAAAGGGTTAAAGACTCTCTTAATCGCTCAAGATTGGGGCGGTCAGTTGAATTGGACTAATTTGATTGAGAATTATCCCGGCTTTGAATCAATTACCGGGCCGGAACTGGTTAAGAAATTAGTTGCTCATCTAAAAAAGTATCAAGGCGAGGATTTGGAAATTAGAGAAAGAAGTGAGATAAAAAAAATTGAGGCAGAAAAAGAGCAATTAGTTAAAGTAGAAGCAGACAAGGTCTATCAGGCCAAGGCCTTAATTCTGGCGACCGGTCGGAATTACAAAAAACTGGGCATACCCGGAGAAAAGGAATTTTCTAGCAAAGGAGTCAGTTATTGCGTTACCTGCGACGGGCCAATTTTTAAAGACAAAAAAGTGGCTGTTATCGGAGGCGGCAACGCCGGCTTGGAAGCGGCTTTGGATTTGCTTGATTACGCTTCAAAAATATATCTTTTGGAATTTTTGCCTCAATTGACAGCTGATGAATATCTTCAGAAAATGGTTAGAAAAAATTCTAAGATTAACATTTTAACCAATGTGGCCGTTCAGGAAATTAAAGGCGAACAATTTGTCAACGGCTTGGTTTATCAAGAGAGAGATTCTCAAAAAGAGAAAGAAATAACCCTGGAAGGAGTTTTTGTTGGAATCGGGACGAGAGCTAATTCATCTCCGGTTAAAAATGTGGTAGAATTAAATCAGGAAGGAGAGGTTAAAATAGACGAGAAAAATAGAACCTCGGTTAGAAATATTTTTGCGGCCGGCGATGTTACAGATGTTTCCCATAAGCAGATTGTCGTGGCGGCCGGCGAAGGGGTTAAGGCCGCTCTAAACGTTTATCAATATTTATGCCGGAAATAAAAGTTTATTCTACGCCCGCCTGTCCCTATTGTTATACGGTCAAAGCATTTTTGGACGAACAGGGTTTTGCTTACGAAGATATTGATGTCGCTGAAAATGCGCGGGCCAGAGAAGAAATGGTTAATAAATCGGGACAGATGGGCGTACCTGTTGTTGAAATAGACGGCCAAATTGTTATTGGTTTTGACAAAGAGAGAATCAGCCAGATTTTAGGCATCAGAGATTAGCGGTTGCGCTAAATTTTTGGCCTGGCGCTAAATAGAAAGGAGAAATCAACATATCTATTAAAGTTGCGATTAATGGCTTTGGCCGCATCGGCCGGCCGACCCTTCGGAGAATTTTGGAGAAACATCCTGATTTAGAGGTTGTTTTGATAAACGATTTGACCGATACCCAAACATTGGCTCATCTTTTGAAATACGATTCGGTTTACGGCATTTATCCGGGCGAGGTTAAGGGGACTAATGGCGTCTTAATTATTAACGGAAAACAAATTAAGTGTTCGGCTGAAAAAGATCCGGCCAAACTGCCTTGGAAAAAAATAGGCGTTGACATTGTTTTGGAATGCACCGGCCTATTCACAAGATTTGAAGGGGCTCGAGGGCATTTAGAGGCCGGGGCTAAAAAGGTAATTATTTCAGCTCCTTCCAAAAGCGCGGAAATACCTCATTTTGTTTTAGGGGTTAATCAGGCGGAATACAATCCGGAAAAAGACAACATTGTTTCAATGGGTTCCTGCACGACCAATTGCTTGGCTCCGGCAGCCAAAATTCTTAACGATAATTTTGAAATAGAAAGCGGTTTAATGACGACTATCCACAGCTATACCAATGACCAGCGTTTGCTTGATTTGCCTCATGAGGATTTGCGCCGAGCTAGGTCAGCCGCTTTGTCAATGGTGCCGACGACGACCGGAGCGGCTATTGCCGTAACCAAAACCATTCCGGCCTTAAAAGGGAAGATTCACGGTTTGGCTATCCGGGTGCCCACGCCAATAGTTTCTCTAATTGATTTTGTCGCTAAAGTGAAAAAAGAGACAACGGCTGAAGAAATTAATCAAGTTTTTGAAAAAGCGGCCGCTCAAGAAAATTTTAAAGGTATTTTATCCGTTGAGAAGAAGCCCTTAGTTTCCATTGATTATCGCCAAAATCCCTTTTCGGCGATTATTGATTTGCTTTCAACTATGGTTCAAGGCAAGAATTTGGTTAAGGTTTTGGCTTGGTATGACAATGAATGGGCTTATGCCTGCCGCTTGGCCGAATTCGCGGAGTTTATTGGCAAAAAGGGTGTATTTATTAGGAGCTTCGCTCCTTAAAATTGAGGAGCGAAGCTCCTAAATGCCTATGATTTACTTAGGAGCCGACCATGCTGGTTGGCATTTAAAAGAAGAACTCAAGAAATACCTCGCAGAATTGGGCGAACAGTATGAGGATTTGGGCAATCAAGAATTAGACCCTCAAGACGATTACCCTGATTTTGCTTTGTTAGTGGCCGAAAAAGTGGTTCAAAGCGGCGGCCGAGGTATTCTCATTTGCGGTACCGGTTTAGGCATTTGCCTGGTAGCCAACAAAATCAAAGGCGCTCGGGGAGCGGTTTGCTGGAATGATTTTACCGCCTTGCAATCACGCGAACATAATGACGCTAATATTCTTTGTTTAGGCGGTAAGGTCATAGATTTGGAAACCGCCAAAAAGATTGTCCGTCTTTGGCTGGAAACAGAATTTACCGGAGAGGAAAGACATGTTCGCCGGTTAGAAAAGATTAAAGATATTGAAAAATGATTGAGATAATTCCTACTATCATTGCCGAAGATTTTGACGAGCTCCGGGAAAAAGTCAAAAAAGTGGAGCCCTATGTTGACTGGGTTCAGTTAGATGTCATGGACGGTCAATTTGTTGATCAGACGACTTGGCGAAAGCCGGCTGATTTAAAGAATTTAGAAACCGAGGCCAAATTAGAAGCTCATTTAATGGTTCAGAATCCGGAAAAAACGATTGACCAATGGATTAATTCGGGAGTCAAAAGAATTATTATTCATTTTGAGTCAACTAAACTGGTTAAAGAAGTGATTGCCCGGATAAAAAAAGCCGGTTTAGAAACCGGTTTGGCCATTAATCCGATGACAGCCGTTGAAGTAGTTGATAATTTTATTTCAGACCTGGATTTGGTTTTAGTAATGACCGTTGAGCCGGGCCGCGGCGGCCAAAATCTAATTGAAGACACTTTGGTTAAAATCAAACGTTTGCGGGATAAATATAAAGATGTTAATATAGAGGTTGATGGCGGGATTAACTTAGAAACGGCTCCCAAAGTTATTCAGGCCGGAGCCAATCTTTTGGCTAGCGGCAGCGCTGTTTTTGAAAGTGATAATATTGAACAAGTCATCAAAGAATTAAAATCATGCCTGTAAAGAAAAAAAATAAAAAAAAGACAACGTTCAATAGCTTGGCTTTAATGGTTAAGCATGGTTTTGACGATGTTGACAAAAGATTTGATGATGTTGACAAAAGATTTGACGACGTTGACAAAAGATTTGACGACGTTGACAAAAGATTTGACGACGTTGACAAAAGATTTAATAAGAACGAAGGAAAATTAAGCGTCATTGGGGAAGAATTGAGATTAATTAATATTAAACTAGACAGTTTAGAAAAAAGAGTAGAAGCAATTGAAGAAATTTTGACTGAACACGGCAAAATTCTAAGAAGTCAGGAAAAAGAGTTAAAATTAATTAAGAAAGAACTTCAAGAGATAAAAACAGAACAAAAAACAGACAGGGGAAAATTACTTTCTTTAGAAAAAAGAATAGAAAAATTAGAATTAAAAACAGTTTGATTTATGACCGAAAAAGAACTTAAAAAAATTTGTAACACTGTTCGGCAAGATATCATTTCTATGATTGCTGAAGCCAAATCCGGTCATCCGGGCGGCTCTCTTTCTATTGTTGAAATTTTGGTCGCTTTGTACTTTGGCGGGATTTTAAATCATAATCCCAAAAAGCCGAAATGGGAAGAAAGAGACAGATTCTTTTTGTCCAAGGCTCACGCTTGTCCGGCTTTGTACTCTGTCTTGGCCAGGGCGGGCTATTTGCCGATTAAAGAATTAAAAACTTTGCGCAAATTAGGCAGCCGGCTTCAAGGTCATTTGGACAGAGTTAAACTGCCTTATGTGGAAAGTTCGGCCGGCGCTTTAGCCGAAGGGCTTTCTTTGGGGATAGGAGCCGCCTTAGCGGCTAAATTTTCTCATAAGAAATGGTGGACTTATGTTTTAATGTCCGATGGCGAACAACAAGAAGGCCAAACCATGGAAGCGATGATGTTTGCCAAGCAGTACAAAATTGATAATTTGACCGGAATTATTGATGTCAACGGACTTCAGATTGACGATTGGACTATTGAAGAAATGGGCGGAGCTTTTTTAAAAGAAAGATATCAGGCCTTTGGCTGGCATGTTCTGGATATTGACGGTCATAACATTGAGCAGATTATTGAAGCCTGTCAGACGGCCAAAAGTATTCACAAACAACCAACGGTCATTTTAGCCCGGACAACTAAAGGCCAGGGAGTTTCTTTTATGGAGAATAAGGTTGAATGGCACGGCCAGGCGCCTGACAAAAAACAAGCCCAAGCCGCTTTAAAAGAACTTAAACAAGAAGCTAAAGAAATTGAAAAAATTAAAGAAGTAATTTAAAAGAGACAAATATGGATTTAAGCAAAGACCTCTATCAAAAGGAAAAATTAGAACAAAGGCCCACCCGGGACGGTTACGGCGAGGGCCTGGTTGAGTTGGGCAGAAAAAATCCAGACATTGTTGTTCTCTGCGCCGATTTAACCGATTCCACTCGCTCCGAATGGTTTAAAAAAGAATTTCCCGAGAGATTTATTGAAGTAGGCATTGCCGAACAAAATATGCTCGGCATCGCCACCGGTTTGGCCTTACAGGGGAAAATTCCTTTTATCTCTACTTACTCGGTTTTTTCACCCGGTTTGAACTGGTGCCAATTGCGAATTGGCGCTTATAGTCAGGCCAATATCAAGGTGACCGGCGCCCACGCCGGAGTTTCAGTGGGAGAGGACGGAGCAACCCATCAAGGGCTAGAGGATGTTGCTACTGTCCGCTGTATTCCCGAAATGACCGTTTTGTCTCCCTGCGATTATTTAGAAACCAAGAAAGCGACAATAGCCGCCGCTCAAATCAAAGGACCGGTCTATTTAAGATTTGCCCGGGAAGCCACTCCGGTTTTTACTGCCAAAAAAACGCCTTTCAAAATAGGCCGGGCCGAAGTTTTTCGCAAAGGCGGCGATGCGACCATTATCGCCTGCGGGCCGACCGTCCACGAGGCCTTATTAGCCGCCCGTCAATTAGAAGAAGAAGGCCTTTCTGTTGGAGTGATTAATAATCATACGGTTAAGCCGATGGACGAAGAAACGGTTATTGAAGCGGCTGAGAGAACCGGAGCAATAGTCACTGCCGAAGACCACCAGGTTATGGGCGGAATGGGCTCGGCCGTGGCCGAAGTGTTGGCCAAGAATGAGCCAGTTCCCATTGAAATGATTGGTGTTCAGGATCGCTGGGGCGAATCCGGTTCGCCGGATGAGCTGATGAAAGAATTTCATTTATTGGCTGAAGACATCAAAAAAGCGGTTAAAAAAGTTATTCGGAGAAAATAAGGGCGTCC
>CAYXST010000005.1:5712-9782 GCA_964467815.1 uncultured Candidatus Saccharibacteria bacterium
CCCTTGGGAAAATATGTATGATATTATCACTTTTGGCTCGGCTACGGAAGATGTTTTTATGAGTAGCCGCCGGCTAGAAATAATTGAGGATGAAAAATTTGTTGCTAAAAAGGGACTTTGTGTTCCTTTGGGCTCCAAAATGCATATGGACGAGGCCTATTTTGCAATGGGCGGATGCGGAACCAATACGGCGGTTACTTTTGCCCGCCAGGGTTTAAAAACGGCTTATTTCGGCATGCTCGGCCGGGACGCTTTCGGCCAGGAAGTTAAGAAAGAACTGAAAAAACAAGGCGTTTCTTTGGAACTGCTAAAAGAATCAGCGGAATATCCGACCGCTTTTTCGGTTATCCTTTCTCTTCCCGGAGTCGGCCGAAGTATCTTGGAAAAATACGGGGCCTGTCATCAACTAACCGAAGAAGATATCCCTTTTGATACTCTCAAGAGCCAATGGTTCTATATTGCCTCCCTATCGGCTAAATCTCACCGGATGCTTGTTCCCTTAATTAATTTTGCCCAGTCCGCAGGGATTAAAATAGCCGCTAATCCGGCCGGCAGCGTTAAATCGCCGGAGGATACGGAAATTCTTAAGTCGGTTCTCAATAAATTAGATATCCTTATTTTAAATCAAGAAGAATCGGCTCGCTTAACCGGGTTAGATTACAATGAGGAGAAAGAAATTTTTAATAAATTAGACGACCGGGTAGACGGCCTTGTTATTATGACCAAAGGTCCGGAAGGAGTAACTGTTTCAGACGGGGAATATCTCTATTCAGCTGGTATCCCTAAGTCGGATATGATTGACCGAACCGGGGCCGGCGATGCTTTCGGTTCTGGTTTTGTGGCCGGCTATATTGAGAAAAAAGATATTGCTGACGCTATTCAATTAGGCACGGCTAATGCTACTTCTGTTTTACAAAAAGTAGGAGCAACCAATGGTCTTTTGGAAAAAGGTGATTGGGGAGAATGGGAAAAGGTTGAAGTTAAGAAAGAGGCAATATGAATATGAATAAGGAAGTTATCAAATTGGCCAAATTATTAAGAACATCGGAAGAGGTGATTTTGAATTTGGAAAAGAAAATGGAAAAGATTAGCGGGCAAAAAGGAGTTGTTGAAAAAATTGTTCAAGAGAACGACCGGCAAGTTGAAAGAGTTTTAAAGGAATTAAGATTTAGGAGCTTAGCTCCTAAAGAAGGTAAAAAAGGAGCTAAGCTCCTAAATCCTCCTACTGCCGAAAAAGTTTATCAGGGCCTGATTGACAAAGTTAAAAAAGACGACCAAAACCTTTTTAAACATTTCCATCGGCCGGATTTTTCGACGGCTCTCGGTTACCGCAGTTTGATTAACGCGACCAAAGAACTAACCAACCATTTAACGGGTTTTTATCTTAAAGAAACCAAAGCCAAAGAATTGCTCCTCCTCAATCCGCCTAAACAGATTATGGCTAATTTGGGCTACGGGGCCGATGTTGACAAAATGCTTGCCCAAGAAGATGTTTTTGAAATTTTTTGCGCCCTGCGTTTTGTTGAAGACAGCCGTTGGCTTAATGACGTTTTTTTTAAGCCCTATCGTGATTTAACCAGAGATGATTTTGAAGAAAGGGAAATCAAAGTGATGGCCCTGCCGGAAAGATGGACCGGCATCGGCCAGAAATTTTTAGGCAAGAAGCTTCATCATATGAGTCATTTAAAGGAATTGGGCGTTGTTTTTGTTATCCCGATTACCAAACGAGCAATCGGCGAAACCCTTTATCTTTTCTTTATGACCCTTCACTATACTTACGAAGTTGACTGGCATTCACGGCTTTTTAAAAAGTACAGCCAAGAAAATGATTTTACCAAGAAAATGATTAATGCCTTGAAAGTAGAAGTGACCGGGCGCCCTCTGCCTAATAAAAGAAAAATGAGCTGGCGAATTGTCGCCAAATATTTGGCTAAAAACGATCCGAACGATCCGCGTTTAGCTGAACCGCATATTAGTCCCGAGGCCTGGCATTATACCAAAGCCGCTTTGGCGATTAATCAATTTGCCAAGCGTTTTCCCGAAACCGGTTTGGCTTTTTGGCAAGGATTGGATGTTGTCGGAGAATACTTTCCGGTTGATAATTCCAAAGAAGAAAATTTAATCAGTTTTGATTTATTTGATAACGGCATTTCCTTGCTTCAGCAGATTGGTTTTGAATCCAAATACCTTTATCACCAGCAGGAGGCCTTATGGAACGAGGTTTTTATCAACTACCTTGGGCAAGGAGAATTAGATAAAATAATGATGGAGAATTTGGATAAGGGTTATATTAGTTTGTAAATTGCGTTCCCGGAACATTACTTTTTACTAATCCTTTAAGCGAAAATATGGACAAGCTTTCAAAAATCACCACTAACGGCAAAGCGATTTATCTGGCCTATGACCACGGCCTTGAGCATGGGCCAATTGATTTAAAAGGGAAGAGTATTGACCCTAAATATATTTTAGACCTGGCCGTTCAGGGCGGCTATAACGCTATTGTTTTACAGAAGGGAGTGGCTGAAAAGTATTACCCGTCTTATCGGGAAAAAATTCCTCTGATTGTCAAATTAAACGGTAAAACCAGATTGGTTGGCGGCGAGCCGATTTCCAGCCAAGTTTGTTCGGTGGCCGAAGCCGTTGAATTGGGAGCGGCCGCCGTCGGCTACACGATTTATTTAGGCAGTCAACATGAGGCCAAAATGCTGAAAGAGTTTGGCCGGATTGAAGAAGAAGCTGACAGACATAATTTAGTTGTCATCGGCTGGATATATCCGCGGGGCAAGGGAGTCAAAGATGACGATTCGCCGGAAATCACCGCTTACGCCGCCCGGGTCGGTCTTGAACTAGGGGCCGATATGGTTAAAATAAAGTACTGCGGTTCGAAGGAATGTTTTGCCCAAGCGGTTCAAGCGGCCGGCAAGACAAAGGTGGTTTTATCGGGCGGACCCAAAGTTTCCGACGAAGAATTTTTAGAAGTAGTCAGAAATATTATGGCCGCTGGAGCGATCGGCCTGGCTGTCGGCCGAAATGTCTGGCAAAGGGAAAACCCTTTGGAAATTACCCAAAAAATTAAAGAAATAGTTTTTAAGTAATTTGAGAGCAAAGCTCCCGACATCGTATGGTTAAAAAAATTTCTATAATTGCTATTTTGTTAATTATAATAATTACTACTTTCACCTATATTGGACTTACCGGATTAAAAATTCAAAGAGAACAAGGAGCAAAGCAACATCGTGAAAATATAAAAAATACGTTCTGTAATCAGATAATTATAAAATTGTCTACTGGTGAAGATAAAGCTTCCGCTGAAGAAATCGCATCCAAAGTAGAGGGAAAGATAGTAGACTTTTTCCCGCCCGACGACTATCGTATAGAGTTACCATCTTATTTTACTCTAGAAGAAGTAGAATCTAAGGCAACAATGCTTAAAGACGATCCTAGAGTTATGGTTGCACTTCCAAATGTAATTATGAATCCTCTTAATTAGACGGACATTAGAAATAGCATAATTGGAAGTCCAAATTGCTTTCAAATTAGAATCTTATGAAAATCACCATAGATAAAAATAAATGTATTGGCTGCGGAAGCTGTCTAGCTGTCTGCCCGGATTTATTTGAAATGGGCGATGATAATAAAGCGCGGCTTAAAGAAGGAGCCGAAAACAAGGATGATGCCGAGGTCCAAAAATGCGCTCAAGAAGCAGCTGATATTTGTCCGGTCAAGGCGATTGAGATAGAAGGATAAAAATAAGGATTGTCCCTTTATTTCCGATTAATGTATTTATCAAATTTTATCCACAAATTGACTTGTTTTGTTATCAAGGCATTTTGTGGTAAGATAAAAATATGTCAAGAAAAAACGGAGACAATCAAGTAATTACTAAAAAAAATTTAGAAAAAACCTTAGATAAAGCGTTGGCAAGCCGAGGCAAGGTTATTTTAAATGAAGTTGACCAAAAATTTGAAAAAGTCGGCGAGAGATTTGATGAAGTTGACCAAAAATTTGAAAAAGCCGGCGAGAGATTTGATGAAGTTGACCAAAAATTTGAAAAAGCCGGCGAGAGATTT
>CAYXST010000005.1:9882-28907 GCA_964467815.1 uncultured Candidatus Saccharibacteria bacterium
CGGCGAGAGATTTGATGAAGTTGACCAAAAATTTGAAAAAGCCGGCGAGAGATTTGATGAAGTTGACCAAAAATTTGAAAAAGCCGATGAACAGATAAAAGAAAAATTTGATAAAGTTCTAACCGGACAAGATAAAATTTGCAAACAGCTTTCTGATTTAACACAAGAAAGCAAGATAAATACAAAACTCTATAAATACCATGACAAGAAATTAGAAAAACACGAACAGAGAATCAATAAATTGGAATTAAATATACAACCAGCCAAGCATGCTTAATATCGGCTTCTGTAACCGTTAAATGATTTCTAAGGGCTTGTCTAACCTTTCCTTGACCGAAGGAGTTTTTTTATTTAGAATAAACGTATGTTAGAATTATCGGCTAAAGTACGGTCGGTCACCGGCCACCACAATGAAAAAATCCGGAAACAAGGCTTCGTTCCGGCTGTTTTGTATGGCCACAAAGTCAAGAATTTATCTTTAACGGTTGACGCTCATCAATTTGAAAAAGTATATCAAGAAACAGGCGAAAGCGCCTTAATCAAGCTTAAAATAAGCGGTCTTCAAAAAAAGGAGAATTCGTCTAAAAAAAGGGCCGTTTCCGGCCAAAAAGAAAGAGTTGTTCTTATTTATGAAGTGGCCCGCCAGCCGGTTAGCGGCCAGCCCATACATGTAGATTTTTATCAGGTTAAAATGAACGAGCCGATTAAAATAGAAGTGCCTTTGGCTTTTGTCGGCGAATCGGCGGCCGTTAAAGCATTAGACGGTGTTCTGATAAAAAGTATTCAATCTTTGGAAATAGAGGCTTTACCGGCCAATCTGCCTCATCAGATAGAAGTAAATATTTCTTCTCTAAAAACCTTTGACGATAATATTCATATTAAAGACCTTAAATTGCCGATCGGCGTCAAAACCGGAGCCCGGCCAGACGAAGTCATTGCTTCGGTTATTCCGCCGCGGACTAAAGCCGAATTGGATAAATTGGCAGAGGCGCCTGAAGAAAAAATAGAAGAAGTTGGGTTGGCTGAAAAAGAAAAAGCCGAGGAAGAAATTGGCAAAGAAACCAAGAAAGGAACCGAAGAAAAAGAAACCGGCCCGGCTGAAAAAGAATCAGCTAAAGAGTAAAAAAGGGAGGAAATGGGTAAATTGTCAAAAAGATTTTCTTTTTCGTTAGGGATAGTCGTTTTTCTGTCTTTCATTTTGGCTGTCCCATTTTTTGTTCAAGCGGCTGATATTGATGGATTGCGCCAAGATTTAGAAGATCAAATCAAACAAAAACAGGCGGAAATCAATCAATACCAGCAGCAAATCCAAGAGAACCAAAATAAGTCTAAAACGCTTAAGAATGAAATTCAGATTTTAGAAGACCAAATTAGTCAGGTTCAGTTGGAGATAAAACAAATAGATTTGGTTATTCAAAAAAGCACTTTGAACATTCAAGAAATAGATAGTCAAATTAACGTTTTGAAAGGCCAGATTAATCAAAAGAAAGATCTCTTGGCCGAATATATCCGAATGGTCGCCTATGCCGATCAAGAGACTCTTTTGGAGATAATTTTAAAAAACGAAAAATTTTCCGATTTTTTTGACCAACTTAACGCTTTGGAAACTGCCCAAGGAGAAATTCATAACGTTTTAGCCAGTATTCACGAGGTCAAGGAAGAATTGAACAGCCGGAAATTGGAAATAGAAGAAGAAAGAGAAGCCCAAAATAGGATTAAAGCGGTTCAGTTGTATCAGAAGAGGAGCATTGAAAATATTCAATGGCAAAAAGAAGATATTCTTGATAAAACAAGAGGAGAAGAGCGACTCTATCAGCAAATGATTCAGGGAACGCAGGAAGAAATTGTTTTTATAAAAGAACAGCTTTCTTTGTTGGAAAAGTATAACATCACTTTGGATGACGCTATTCAAAACGCTCTTTACGCCGGCGCCAAAACAGGCATTAGACCGGCTTTCTTATTGGGAGTTTTGGAGAATGAATCAAGATTGGGCCTTAATGTTGGCACCGGCAATTGGCGAGACGATATGCACCAATGCTATTTAAGCCGTGGCTATATCACTGTCGCCAACAAGCAAAAAGACGCTTTCCTGCAAATCTGCCAGAGCTTAGGGCTGAATCCTGATTTGCAGCCGGTTTCCGCCCGCCCGGCCGCTTATGCGGGATGCGGCGGAGCCATGGGCATTGCTCAATTTATGCCGACTACCTGGATGGGGTATAAGGATAGAATCGCCGGATTAACCGGCAATAATCTGGCCAACCCATGGAATCTGCAAGATGCTTTTCTCGCCGCGGCTATCAAACTGGCCGATGCCGGCGCCAATCAAAAAACATACACAGCGGAACGCAAGGCCTATGCTATGTATATTGGAGGAAAATACTGGAGCGGATTATTGAGCGTTGCCGAAAGAGCGATGGTCTACGCAAAGGAATTCCAGAAAGAGTATTTTGACTGAATCAAAAAAAACGCCCCGAGGAACATATCTTGTTTAGCGCATTTACGAGGCGTTCTTTCAAACGACGCCTTTTTGTTTAGCTTAATTTTAGCGTGATAAAGTGATTTTGGCGCTTAGCAGATTTTGTATTTCTAAGCCATCCAGAGAGAATCTCTCAACCCTTGACAAAATATATGCTATATGGTATACTCGAGATAGTAAAATTAGTAGGCAGCAGAGTGAGAATTCCGACCTCTTTGAGGGTTTCGGCTCCCTCCTGCTGAAACGGGCTTTATGTCCAAGGGATTCCCACTCTACTGCTTATTATTTGTCTTAACAAGCAGTAGCATTTCTCTCTGTCTTTGATTGGGTCTGACTCAATCATTAGCTTAAAGGAATGTTGAATCATTTATTACTCCGGTAATAAATGGATACATTAAAAATATTGAGAAAGGCAATTTATTGCCTCTCTCTAAAATTTCATCAGTCTGTTCTTAACTGGTGGGATTTTAGAGGGATTAATTTCCCAACATAAAAGCCCCTTCTGGGGGCTTTTATGATTATAACTTTTTAAAGGGAAAGAACTATATTTTGTTCGCGCCTTTTGAAAACGGCGCCGTGGTTACCAGGAAACAACTAAAGCGCTGTATTTTTCCAAAACCTTCAGTTGCTCCGGAGTCAAGTCCTGAGAAGCGTCAATGGCTTCTTTAATTAAATCTTCCGAAAAAGAAATTTCTTCGTCAACTTCCAAAGGACGGGAGCCAATGTTATCTTTGAGGTAATCCTCAATATAGATTTTATGTTCATTGGTTAATTCTTGCGGATGGTCTTTAACTTCAAGATAATCCTTAAGAGCTCGTCGGGCCAAATGAGTCACTCCGTCTCCTTGAACAGCTTTTTCGACAATATTTCCTTCTTCTTGACGGCCAGCCGGAAGTATTTCTTTAATAGTTTCCGAGCCGGTTTCTCCTTCGCTGAATTCTTCTTGAGGCAGGCTGGTTTCTTCTTCGTGTCCGGCCAGGTCCTTTTCCAGGTTAGCCGTCATTTCTTCACCTGTCAGTGAAATTACTTCCGTTTGGCTCTTTTGACTGGCATAAAGATAAATACCGCTGGCTAAAATCAAAAGGGCAACAATCGGCAGAATTACCGAACTGCCGTATTTATTAATCCATCCTTTCGCCCTTTCGCCCCAACCGCTTTTATCCTCCAGGTCAAACCGAGGGCCGCCGCCTGTCGACGAAGCAAATTTGCCTGGATTAGCGGGATTATCTTGCCCTGACCGGGAAATAGCCGAAAAAGAATCTGATTTATTTTGAGATTGATTAATCTGTTTTAAAAGATCTGATTGGACTGTCTTATCTTGGTTTTGCATGATAGACATCTCCTATTCTGCCTTGCTTAATCTTTCGACCTTTTTCCCTCCAAATTAAATCATGTCAAGGGCGTCCCTTAAAAGTACGCCCTTTCCATCTTTAATTATTTAATTGTTAATATTTCCAAAGCATCTTTGAGCAAGGGCGTGTTTTTAAGGGACGCCCTTGGACTTTGGACTTATATCTCAATAACTACCGGTAAAACCATTGGTCGTCGCTGAGTTTTAGTATAAAGGAATTGGCCAATTTTGTCACGGATATTGTCTTTAACATAAGACCAATTGACCGTATGCTCGTTGGAAGCGGTTTGTTTAACAATCTCTTTAACCTTTTCTCTGGTTTGGTTAAGCAAATCCTTTGATTCTCTTAAATAAACAAAACCGCGCGAAATGATATCAGGTTCGCCATGCACCAGGCCGGTTTTGCTTTCAATGACGGCGATAATAACAAACATACCATCTTCGGCCATAGCCTGTCTATCCCTTAAAACTATTTCGCCAACATCGCCGACGCCCAAACCGTCAACCATAACGTAATTAGCCGGCACTTTCTCTTCACTTAAGCGGATTGATTTTTGATTAAGCAAAATAACGCTGCCGTTATTGGCGATCATGATGTTTTCAGCCGGCACTCCGACGCTTTCCGCGATTTCCCCGTGTAATTTTAGCATATAATAATTGCCGTGGACGGGAATAAAGAACTTGGGCCTAATCAAATTAATCATCATTTTAAGGTCTTCTACTTGACCGTGTCCGCCGGCGTGAATATCCATCATTTGATAATGATAAACGCGGGCTCCCTGCCGCCAAAGGACATCTTTTAAATTTTGAACGGTTCTTTCATTGCCGGGAACGACCGAAGAGGAAAAAACGACGGCGTCGCCTTTTTGAACCTGAACATGGCGATGCTCCTTGTTGACAATCCTCATCAAAACAGCGTTGCCTTCGCCTTGAGCGCCGGTGCAAAGAACGACTACTTTTTCATTCGGATAATCAGCCACCCGATTGATTTTAATTAAAGTATCTTTTTTGGCCTTGAGATATCCCAGATGTTTAGCGATTTCCGCATTCGTTCTCATGCTATAACCATCAAGAGCTACTCGCCGGTTATACTTTTCGGCTAAATTAATGACTTCTTGGATACGGCTAATCAGAGAGGCGAAAGTGGCAATAATAATTCGACCGGCCGATTCTTTAAAGATTATTTCTAAGTTATTTTGAATTTCACTTTCGGAAATGGAATGGCCCGGCTTTTCGGCATTACAACTATCAGAGAACAAAGCCAAGACGCCGCCATTGGCAATTTCGCTTATTCGCGAGATATCGGCCGGTTCGTCGCCAATGGGACTGTGGTCAAACTTGAAATCGCCCGTATGAACTAATCGGCCAACCGGTGTGTCAATGACTAAGCCAAGGCCTCCCGGGACATTGTGATTAACATGGAAAAATTCAATATTGAAGCAACCAAGTTTGATTTTATCGGTTTTCTTGATTTGATGGATTTCTAACTTAGGAGATCCGGGAAAATCTTCCTGCCTTTTGAGGATAATGTCTCGAGTCAGGTCGGTCGCGTAAATGGGCGGATTGCCCAAACGGGCCATAGAATGGGGGATAGCCCCAATATGGTCATAGTGAGCGTGGGTAATGACAATTCCTCTGATTTTTTCTTTTTTATCTTTGAGGTAGGCCGTATTGGGAATGATATAGTCAATACCGGGCATATCCTCTTCCGGGAATTGCAAGCCCATATCAATAATCATAATATCATCGCCATATTCAATGACGGTCATATTACGGCCGACTTCTTCTAAGCCGCCTAGAGGAATAATCCTCAAGTTTTGAGTTTTTCCGCCGGAAGCGGGTTTTGTTGTTTTTTGCATAGTGCCGAAGGCGGGATTCGAACCCGCAAGCCCTAAGAGGCACACAGTTCTGAACCGTGCATGTTTACCGGTTTCATCACTTCGGCATTAAATTAAGTTTTGAATAAAATTTCAAAATATCAATTTCACCACTCGCCCCTAACTTATCGATATCGGATGTCGCAAGTTTGACGGTTTTTTTATTCTCCCATTTTTTGCTTGAATCTTTCAATGACTTCTGTTTTTAACGGGTCGGTTCCGTAGGCCTTGGCTAGATAATAGGAAGCCCAATCGGCTAAGAGAATAGAAGAAAAGATTTTTTCCAGCAAGCTCTGACCGGTTAAGTCAATGATTTCTGCGGGCAGACCGCTTTCATTTAAGATTTCGGCGGTCAGATCCATTCTTTTCCTGATTTCCGGCTGGTCAGCCGGGTCTTTTAAAATAAGGCATTGAAAAATAGGCTTGTCATGAAAATCGCATTCTTTTTCATGAGCCAGGCCTTCTAATTCATTATGATTCAATTCAGGCAGGCAATGGCTGAAAGCCGGTGATTTCGAGGTCTCATTGAATTTAATTTTCCAAATATAGCTCAAAACCTTGAGCTTGTCTGAAGAATAGATTATCGGGATTCTCTCTTTCATTTTTTCGGCTATTCCTTTGCCTTGGTTTTCTTGTCCGGCCGGATTTAAGTTTTTGGCCATTTCCAGAATCTCCGAGGATTTGTCTTTAATTAAGCCGCTGTTGGCTAAAAGAGAATGCAAGGCGGTAAAGATATAGCCGGTAGCCATTCGGGGGACTAAACCGATCGGAATTTCAGCCAGAGGCGTCCCATTTTGCCGGCAAAGTTCTTTTAATTGGCCGCCGGAAGTAATTGCGGCCATAACCAATTTCTTTTTAAGAGCTGTCTGATAAGCGGCCAGCGGTTCTTCGGTATTGCCGGAATAAGAACTAAAAATAGTTAGGTCTTTCTTTGAGGCGGGCAATTGATAGTTACGATTGACTCTGATGGGCCAATCGAGCCAAGTTGATAGAATCTCGGCTGGCCAGGCGCTGCCGCCCATGCCGGAAAAAACAATGTTTTCAAATTTGCCCGCCACTTTAACATTTTGGGCCAAGGCCAGTCCTTTTTCAAATTGTTTGGGAAAATCTAAAATATTTTGTTTCATTGATTTTTGAGGGACGCCCTCAAAAGGGCGTCCTTTTGAGGGCGTCCCTTGGAAGTACGCCCTTTTTATCGCTTTTTATCGCCAGAAGCGATTGGTTTTTATGTACCAATTTTCTATTTGCGAGAAACGTTGTGTCTGAGTGGGCAGTTTCTCTGTTTCCGAAATTCCTTTAACCTTTTTATTGACTGAATAGAGATAATCCGGGCTAAAGAGAAAAACAGCCGGCAAGTCATCAGTCACTAATTTTTGGAATTCAAGATATTGTTCGGCTCTTTTTCCCTCGTCCAAATTCTGTCGGGCCTCTTCCAGCAGTTTGTCAACATCCTTATTCTGATAAAGGGCCAAGTTAAGACCGGGGTCTTTGCTATGAGAAGAGTGCCAAAAAGCAAATGGGTCCGGGTCAGCCGCCAGGGCCTGACCAAAAAGCAAGGCGTCGTATTGACGCGGCTTCAGATAATCTCTCTGGAGAGTGATTGAATCAACTATTTCTAAATTGACTTGAGCGCCAATTTTTTCCCATTGTTCTTTGAGCATTTCAGCCGTTTGTTTAATTTCCGGCCAATCGCTGGCCACCAAGTTTATCTCTAATTTAGTCAATTCGTCTTTAATTTTTTTCTCTCTGATGCCGTCCTCATCTTGGTCAATCCAACCGGCCTCTTCTAAAATATTATTGGCGTGCTCCAAAGCAAATTCATAAATTTTAATTTCTTCGCTATAGCCCAAACAGCCGGGCAGAAGCGGCGAATCAACAACGGTTCCTTTATTATCCAAAACTTGCTCAAGCAAGGCCTGTTTATTAGTCGCGTAAGCCAAAGCTAAACGCGCGGTTTTATCGGTTAGGGCCTTGCTTTTAGTTTGGTTGAAAAAAACAGCGTAATAAAGAGGTAATTTAATTTGATGGAGAATAAAGCTATCTTTTAAAAGCGGCAGATTATTTCGCGAGACGGAAGCTAACCCGTCAATTCGCCTTTTCTGATAAGCTTCAATAAGACCGTCTTCGCTGTTATAAAAATAGAGGACAATTTTTTCAATAAAGGGACCGGCTGGTTCATTGGCCGCCGTCAAATAATATTTTTCGTTACGAACCAATTCAATTGATTCAATTCTACCATTTTTGGCTGTTTTACTGAATTTTTCAAACTTGTAGGGGCCCGAACCAATCGGCTTGAGATTGTATTCGGCTAAAAGAAAATTGCCTCCCGAAATGCCAGACCAAATATGCCTGGGTAAAATGCCAAAAGTTAAATTATGCAAAAAAGGCGCGTAAACCGTCTTTATTTTAAAAATAAGCTGGTGATTATCAACTTTTTCTACTTCCACATTTTGCCAAATACTTCTTAAGGGACTTTGGTATTCCGGGTTTTGAATGGTTTTAACCGTAAAGACAACATCGTTAGCCGTTAAGGGTTCGCCGTCATGCCAGAAAACGTCTTTTTTTAAAGAAATATTATAGGTTAAGCCGTCGTCTTCAACGGAATAGCTTTCAGCTAAGTCGGGAATAAGAATGCCTTGATTATCGTATTTGAATAAACTTGAATAAATCAACTGAACCAAATCTCGGTCAGCGTCGTTGATGGCCGAAAGAACCGGGTTGATGTAGCGCGGTTGGCCGACAAGACCTTCTCTGTAATCACCGCCCACTTTGGGCTGAAGGTAAGTATGGCTAAGCGCAAAGTTAATCGCCAAAAGAATAACAGAAACGACGATTAATAAAAATAAACCGCGAGTCAACCAGCGTTGGCGAAAAGTCAAAATTTTAGGCAGTTGCCGCCACCGTCTTCGATTAGGCCATTTGCCGCCCGGTATGGAAAATATCTTCGGCCAATTGATTTCTCGGCCGAAAATAATTATTTTTTTCGTTTGAGTACAAATAGTGATTAATAATTGCCTAAGCGACTCAACTTAGAACGAAGAGCCGAGACCTTAGTTTCTTAAATGATTAAGTTAAGAAAAGCGGTGACTATAAATAGACCGGCCAAAACAATAGAAGAAACAAAAAGGATCTTTTCAAACCCTCTTTTGGTGTAGTAGCTGCTGCCGCCGCCACCGCCGCCAAAAATAGCCGAGCTGCCCGCTCCGCGTTGCTGTAAGAGAATAGTCGTAATTAAAGCTAAAGAAATAGCAATTTGAACAATGGGTAAAATAAGTGACATCAATCTTTTTTCTTCTTTCGATAACCAAAGACCAAATTAACCAAACTAATAATCAAACTGCCCCAGAAATAGCTCCAAAGACCGGTAATAGTTAATTCGGCGACGAAATATTCCAGGAGCCACAAGAGGGCCATATTAATGACCAGGGTAAATAATCCTAAACTTAAAATGAGCAGCGGGAAGGAGATGAGCTTCAAGATCGGTTTAATAAAGACATTAATTAGTCCTAAAATTAAACCGGCAATTAATAAAGTCAGCAAATCGCCTTCAAAAACAAAACCCGGCACGAGATAATCTGCTAAAAAAATAGCCAGGCCGTTGGTAATGATCTGAATAATAAATCTCATTTTAGTTATTTCTAGATTAGCACAGACCGGATAGTCGGTCAAGGTCTATCCTCTTGACAAACTTATCTTAATTTTCTATGCTTAAAGGGAGGTTAAAAAGGAGGTTAACCTTTTTATAGCTCTTTTCTCCTTATCGGTTCTTTTAATTTAATCGTAGAATGCCCATAGATCCTCTTTATGGGCGACCCTTCCTTGGATTTTTATCCGCATCTCTTTAACTCTATCCGAGGAAGGGTTTTTCTTTTTATCGCTTTTTGTCCCGGGCGCTCATTATTTCTCTCAATTTAAAAACGCTCTTGCCGGAAACCCTCATCCGGATTTTTTTCTTTTTCTGCCGACTCTCGGCTTTTCTTTCCACCTTTTTAGCCAAACGGCTTGAATCGTTTTTCATGTTTTGATTATAGCACAAACTTAGTCATTAAAACAAAATACCGGGTATTAATAATATATTCTGTGCGCGACATGGCTTATCAGATGAAGATGCTTGACAAAAGTAAGCAAAAGTATTATTTTATTTTTAGCTCTACGGTTCTTATAAATCTTAAAAGGAGGACTGATTATGACTATTTTGGGAATGGATATGGTTGATGCTTAACAAGAAAGGGAAGGCGAGCGTCAGTGGTTTATTGAGGAGTTGTTTGGATTGACTTACCGAAATGAGGATGAGCTCGAAGATGAAACCTTTCATTTGCGATTGGCCTCGATTATGCTTAAGTATCTGAAGGAGAGAAGCAATGGGGTGGCTGAACCAGGTTTATTGATAGATAATGTCGGCATCTTCTTTGATTCGGTCTTGAGTCAAATCAAAGGATTCGCTCGCACTCAGATAGAATCAGACGCTCTAATCGTTCAACTTTTAGAAAAGGTATTGAACGCAGGCATCTGTCCTTTTTATAACGCTTTGCTTGACCAAGAAATACACAAACCGGAGAAAATCTTTGATGTTTCTCCGAAACCGGTAGCCCAGGCGTTCTAACCGGTCGCCTTAGTCAATAAAATGCTCTTTTCTTAGAATCTTCTAAAAATCTTTTAAGCCAGGGGAAAATTCTCTGGCTTTTTTATTCAGTATTTCAGAAAACGATTCAACCGATATTAACAAAGAAGGAATTAAACCGAATGTTCCTGATGCGCTAGAGCCAAGCGCTGGCTGCGACGAAGGAGGAGTTGAATACTTTTTTGATTGTCTGGAAGCAGGTTGTCCGGTTATGGAAAGCTATCCGCGGCAATGCGTTGCCGGAGATAAAGTTTTTATTGAAGAAATCGGCAATGAACTGGAAAAAATTGATTTAATCAGAATTGGCCATCCCAGGCCCAATGAATTTATAGAGAGTCCCTTGGTTGTCGAAGGCCAGGCCCGGGGCTCTTGGTTTTTTGAAGGGGATTTCCCGGTCATTTTGACCGATTGGGACGGTCTGATTATTGCTGAAACTTACGCGACGGCTCAATCCGATTGGCTGACCGAGGAATTTGTCAGATTTAAGACGGAAATTGAGTTTGACAAGTCCGAACTATACAACAGGGGAGCCCTCATTTTACAAAAAGACAATCCCTCCGGACTGCCCGAAAACGACGATGCCCTGGAAATCCCCATATTTTTTAAATAGCGAGATAGGTTAAAAGGCTTGTTATGTAATTAGAAGTCCAAAATGCGGGTATGGCGCAGTCGGTAGCGCATTCTGCCACCAGCAGAAAGGTCAGGGGTTCGAATCCCTTTGCCCGCTACAAACAGCTCTTTGAAAAAACTGGTTGACTCCATAACGCTGACCACCGCGGCTTAAACTTTGTTAGCAGGGGATTAAACAATGCCCCTGCTTTTTATTTGATAAACAGATTCTGAATTATTTCAGATAGATAATTTATTAGGAATGGCTAAGAAAACTCAAGGGTCTTTAGCCCTTGAGATGAATTAGCCTGTATGTTATAACTAAATTGTCTGGTTTTGGAACGCAATCGGACATTAAACAAAAACTCGGTGAGGCGTTGACATTAGTCAAGTCTATGAAACGAGAAGCCATTTTGTCTTTAGCATAATGGTAGTTCACCCTAAGCTTTGTCGGGGCATCCCTATGATTACCCAAAAACCCGATATTGACAAATCTTTTCTTTGTGCTAACCTATTCCCAGGTAAGGCATCGGACCTGACGGCAACAATAGTCAAACTGGATCCGCCCTCGACATCTCAATTTTAGTTCAAAATCCTGTAACGTACGACGGGACAAGAACTTTAAGCGAGCTCTGGACGAGGGTTTTTTATTTTGCATAACAGACTATTATATTAAAAGCGCTAGTAATTTTTATTGCGACAGGCTTACTTATGAACAGTTTAGGGCGAAAGAAGCCCAACAGATTTTCAGTCTTTGATATTTTTAGCCAATGATATGCCTTTTCTGGTTTTAATAAAAATCGCCAAAGGGGCGGTTTTTTGGTATAATGGGGGATATAAAAGTTTTAGAGTTTAATCCAGAGGCGTCGTCCTTAAAATAACGCTTTCCGCAGCGCTGCGGAGAGACATCATTTTAAGGGACAAGCCTCTTAGGCTATACTATAAAAAATATGAAGTTGGCTGTTAAAATAGCCATAGCGGTGGTGGTTGTGGCGTTGATTGTCGGCGGAGTAATATATTTTTGGCTCGAAAAAGAGAGTAAGGGAGTTTGTTTAGCGCCGGCCGAGGCGATGGTCACCAAAGTAATTGACGGGGATACGGTAGTGGTTGAAGGAGGCGAGCATGTCCGACTTTTGGGAATTGACGCGGATGAAGCCGGTTCAGCTTGTTATCAAAGAGCCAAGACACGGCTGGAAGAATTAGTTTTGAATCAAGAAGTAAGGTTGGAAAAAGATGTCAGAGATGTGGACCAGTATGACAGATGTTTGAGGTATATTTTTCTTGATGATGAAAATATCAACTTAAAATTAGTCAAAGAGGGGTTGGCTCTAGCCAGATTTTATCAGCCGGATGTAAAATATCAAGAAGAAATTGCTTTAGCGGAAAAAGAAGCCATTAGTCAGGAAATCGGTTGTAAGTGGAGCAAAGAAGAATTTGGAGAACCGAAACAAGAGGATGAAGAAAATAAAACTGAATTTCAATGGAGTAATTTGGTTACTTCAAAATTGGGATATGACGTGGTCGAAGCCTGTCAAGCTGGCCAGTATCGGGACCGGGAAATAATTGTCCAAGGCCGGGTGACTGACGCTTATCATCATTCGGAAAGCAACACTGTCTTTTTGAATTTTGAAAAGGCCTATCCTAACCAATGCTTTACCGGGGTAATTTTCAGTTCTGATTTGTCTAAGTTTGTCCAGCATCCGGAGGATTATTATTTAAACAAAACGGTCAGAATAATGGGTGAGGTCAAAGAATATCAAGGCCGGCCGGAAATCATTTTAGAAGACCCCTTGCAGATAGAAGTGGGAAGATAAACATGAAAAAACAAGTAGTCGTTGTCCCTGGAGGGGGTACTTATAAAACATATAAAGAATTTTTAGGCAATTTTGTCATATCAAATAACTTGGAAAAATTTAGAAAACAAGGCGGAAAAATATTTCTTTTCCAGAGCAAGGATGACCCGATCGTCCCTTTTATTGACTTAGGAAAATATCAAAAGGCCTTGCCTGAGGCGGTTGTTAGAATATTTAAAGATAGAGAGCATTTCAGTCAAAGCGAATTTCCGGAATTAGTGAAGGAGATAAGGAAAATTAGTAAAAAAAAGTGAATCAAATTGACTGCTATTCCAAAACGGATAGTTCCCCGAACCTAAAAAATCGTCAAAAGGGCGGTTTTTTGGTTATAATTAAAACATTAATGAGACACTAGATAGATGATAAGTTTATTGAGAAAATATAAAATATTGGCGGTGGTATGTATTTTGGTTTTTGGTTTTTTGGCGGGTGGATATTTGTATTTTAACTTGGAGAATCTTTTCCATAAGGAAATAGCTATTCTATCTAATAATCAGATTAATATTCCTGAATTTAAAAATAGGGAGACGGTCGATGAAAGAGAAGAGATTCGAGAAGAAATAACGGAGGAGAGAACGGTTTTGCCAATTGTTGATTTAGAAGGAGAGCCAGTAAGAGAAGAAACGCCGACGGCAACTAACTCATTTCTTGAGATCCCTTTTACTCCGCAGGCGCCCTTTGCCGAATGGGCTGAACCGATTTATCAAGATGGCTGCGAAGAGGCCTCTTCTTTAATGGCGGTTTATTGGGCTTTAGGCAAAAGTTTGACCAAAGAGGAAGCTAAAGAGCAAATCTTGGCTATTTCAAATTATCAGACAGAGCATTACGGGGAATACCGGGACACTTCTTCTCAAGATACGGCCGAGCGGATTATTAAGGGTTATTTCGGCTATGAGCAGGCAGAAGTGAAAAGAGAAATTATTTTAGAAGATATTATCAGTGAGATTAATCAAGGCAGGGCGGTGATTGTGCCGGTTAACGGACAACTGCTGGATAATCCCAATTATACGTTGCCCGGCCCGGAAAGACACATGCTGGTCATTCGGGGCTATGATGAGATAAAGGAGGAATTTGTGACTAATGATTCAGGGACAAGAAAAGGTGAATTATATCGATACAATCAAGGAATTCTGTATTGGGCCATTAGGGATTATCTAACTGGCTATCATCAGCCGATTGAAAAGGTGGAAAAGGTAATGGTGGTTCTTTGGAAGTAAATATTTAATAGCTCAAGGTAGACCTTGCCGCAACTCTTCAGAGACAGCTCTTCAATGGCAAAATGGCCCGTATTTTTGGAGATAAAAAAATTGCCAAAGGGGCGGGTATTTGGTATAATGGAAATAATGAATAAATTTGAAAGTGCCTATACCGGAAAACTTATTGAGGAAGAGGTTTTTGGAGGCCTAGACAGGGAAAGGGTTGGCGTTTTGAATGATATAGGGAAAACATATTTGCCTTATCGTCAGGCAATGGAAATTGTGAAAAAGATGCAGCCTTTCGACCCTAGCGATCCTGAACCGCTTTTCGCCAATGATTTGCACGCTACCATTGCCGAAGGATTGAAGTTAGATGATTATGACAGATTAAAATTTTTTACCGCCCTAAACAGTCACTTGGATTTTTTTCATGGGGTTGACGCCTTTTTTGAATTAACATTAGAAGACGGCAAAAAGATTGTGATAACCCTAGATATTACCCAAAATGTCTCTTCTAAGGATACCTGCAAAGCGGATGTTTTAATATTAATGCCTGACCAGGGACTAGACCCTCAAGATGACAGAAAAATGTATACGGATAAGATAAAACAAACAGCTGAAGAAATTGTGGCTATAATTAAAAGTAAGGCGGATTAAAAGGAGGTATTGATATGGACGCAAAGGGACTATTAGGATCAGTTAAGAAAATGCCTTGCCCAGGCGGTTTTTCAGTTGACAAAAAAGAACTCCTTAAGCCGTTTGAATGGGATAAAGCAGTAGTCCGTTCTTTTTGTCAGGGCTGTGGTTCTTTGCTGGAGGTTAATAAAGAAGGGGCTGATGAATTATCTAAATTAGCCAATAAAGTTAGGTCTTCTTGGTCTGGTTATTATTTTCAGACAAAAACTTGTCTTCTTTGTCAGGGAAAAGATTTAACAGTCAAGTTGAAAAAAATCTAATAAAATGGAATTGAGGCGTTTCAATCCATTTCTTGGTTTGTTCTTTGATAATGTCCCGAGCAAGACTTAAACTGCTCTTTTTTCTTTTCCAAGAGAAAGTGTCTTAAATTATCGCAATAAGGCAAAATTTTCTTCTTGCCCTGAATTCATTAAAAGGATATAATGGAAAAATGAATAGATATCATCAGAGAGAAAATAATCTTTATCAGCCGGGCGCGCAGATTCCTTTTAGAATTAGCCGGTCAAAAATTGAACTGTTTATAGAATGCCCCCGCTGTTTTTATTTAGACCGCCGTCTGGGTCTGGGCCGGCCGAGCATGCCCGGATTCTCTTTGAATTCGGCCGTAGACCAACTTTTGAAAAATGAGTTTGACTTATTGCGCAAAAGCGGCCAGGCTCATGAACTAATGAAGAAATATCAAATTGAGGCCGTTCCTTTTAACCATCCGGATTTGCCTCTTTGGCGGGATGATGTTTATCGATATACCGGAGCTTGTATTTTAGACCAGAAAACCAATTTGGAAATTTGCGGTATCATTGATGATGTTTGGGTTAATAAAGACAAAGAGCTTTTGCTCGTTGACTATAAGTCAACCAGCACCGGTAAGGAAATTTCTTTGGAGGATGAGTATAAGCAGGGGTATAAAAGACAGATGGAGGTTTATCAGTGGATTTTTCAGAAAAAGGGTTTTAAGGTCTCAAAGACCGGCTATTTTGTTTTTGCCAATGCCGGCAGAAACCGGCCCCAATTTGACGGCCGACTGGAATTTGAATTGACGATTATTCCTCATCAGGGAGATGACCGATGGATTGAGCCGACTGTTTCTGAAATTAAAAAATGTTTGGAATCCGAGCAGATTCCGCCGGCCGGCGAGAATTGCGAATATTGCCAATACAGAAAACTGATTGGCGATAAAAACGGCTGATTGCAAAAACGGTCTTAATAGGAATATCGCAGTCAATTAATCACCATTAATCACCATGAATTTTCTTGATTTTTGACATAAGAGAAAAGGCCAACTAATGATTCTATAAAAGTTGGCCTTAATTATTTTGAGAAAACTTAGTTTAAAAATCGCCAAAAGGGCGGTTTTTTGGTAGAATAGAATAATATGAAGAAAATCATTATTGACCAAGAGATTTTTGAGAAATTTCCCAGTTTTAACCGGGGCGTGGTTGTTGTCAGCGACATAGTCAATGCTTCGGGCAATAAAAGAATCAAGAGGCTTTTGAATAAAGAGATTGGAGAAAAAATGGGCCAGAATCTTATGGAAAACGAACTGGTTCGGGCCTGGGATGAAGCTCATTTGAAATTCGGCTCTAATCCTGATGAATTTTTGCCTTCCATTAAATCATTGCTTAAGAGAATCACCAAGGGCGGCGGTTTGCCTTTTATCAATTCGGTAGTCGCTCTTTTCAACTATATCTCCATTAAATATCTGATACCTTGTGGCGGCGATGATGTTGAAAAAGTAGAAGGCAATCTGCGTCTCGGTTTAGCTAAAGGCAATGAGATATTTATTCCCTTGGGCACTAATGACAAAGAAAGTCCCGAAGCCGGCGAAATAATTTATTTCGACGATAAAACCCTGCGAGTGATGTGCCGGCGTTGGAATTGGCGCAACGGAGATTTGACCAAAATTACCGAAGCGACCAATAAAATAGTTATTAATCTCGACGGAATTAAACCAGCGACGCCCGCGCTGATTGAACAAGCCAGAGATGAATTAGCCAGCTTATTAATTGAACATTGTCAGGCCAAGACAACCACTGACTTGCTCAACAAAGACAAACCGGAAGTTGAAATAGATTTATAAAAGTTTTCAATTTTTGATTGAAAGATATTTATTCTAAAAGAGAAAGGGGATGAGAAAAATGAGTACTTTTTGGACGGTTTTAGGCATTATTGCCTTTATTATCCTAATTTCAATCAGACAGGTGACCCAGTATCAAAAGGGAGTAAAGTTTATGTTAGGCAAGTATATCGGTTTGATGAATCCGGGTTGGCGCTTGGTTTTTCCGATTATTCAGTCTTACAAAAAAGTTGACTTGAGGGTTAAAGCGGTTGATGTGCCTAATCAAGAAGCAATTACCAAGGACAACATTTCGGTCAGCGTTAACGCAGTTATTTATTATAAGGTTCGAGAAGCGGATAAAGTAATCTTGGAAGTAGAGGATTTTTACTACGCCATTTCCCAATTAGCCCAAACGACTATGCGTAATGCGGTCGGTCAGGTAGATTTAGACGAACTGCTTTCCCAGAGAGATAAGGTTTCCGAGAGTATCAGACTGATAATTGATAAGGCGAGCGACCCTTGGGGAATCAAGGTTGACAATGTCGAATTAAAAGATATCACCTTGCCCGAGGAGATGAAACGGGTTATCGGCAAACAAGCTGAAGCCGAAAGAGAAAAACGAGCTATCATTATTAAAGCCGAAGGCGAAGTCATTGCCGCCAGTAATATGGCTAAAGCGGCCCGGACTCTGACCGGTGCCGAAGGCGGTCTTCACTTAAGAACTCTTCAGTCAATTAATGATATCAGTTCCGACCAATCCAATACGATTGTTTTTGCGGTGCCTCTAGAAATCTTAAGGGCTTTTGAAAAAATAGGCAAAGAATTGCCACTGGTTGGCAAGGAATAATATGGTTTGTCATTCGAATAGATAAAACGTTATTTAAGATAAAAAACTTCTTTAAAAAAGCCGGTTGTTTTTGTTTTAAAAAATAGATAAAAATGCCTAAGAAATTTTCCTCCTATTATCAAGGCCGTCCGATAAAATGTTTTGACGAGCAGGCTAAGATTGACAAAAAGTGGATTAAGAGTTATTGTTTCGATAAAAGTTCTTTTAATTTATTGATTCACAGAATAGAGGGGAGGCTATGGGAAAAAATATCAGAGAAGAAATGTTTAACCTGCAAGGAAAGCCGGTTCTGGTTATCCTAAAAGACGAAGAGAAAGATATTTTTTTGGCTGATATAGTAAAGGTTGATAAAATAAACGATACAGTTATTTTTGACATCATCGGGGCTCCCGGCGAAGGCAAACGGGAACGCTGGGCGATGAATGAAGTTAAGGATGTGGTTTTAGTAGAAGAAATGGAATTGGCTGACTAGGGGAGGAGAGCTTCATGGGAATAAGAGAAGAAATTGTTAAGTTAAGCGGCAAAAGGGCGATATTAACGCTTAAAAGCGGCAGCCGATTTATCAGCAGCCAGGTCAGAGGGATTGACGAAGAAGACGAGAGCTTGGCTATTTTTGAATTAGTCGGATTTGCCGTCAGGCGATTTCCTCTAACCGTTAGAGCGGAAGAAGTGGGAAGTATTGCCAATTTTGAGCTGATGACCATTGACCCGAAAAATTTTGATTGCGCTTTCTTTATTAGTGAAATAGCCAGAATAGCTTCGTTGGAAGAAACCCTAAAATAGGGCCGAGGCGCTTTCTTGAAAGCGCCTCTTTTTTATGTTATTCTGGAAATATGAAGATAGAATTAGCTAAAAACGCTGGTTTTTGTTTCGGAGTTAAACGAACTTTGGCTTTGGTCGAAGACAATCTTGAAAAAATGGAAAAGCCGATAAGAATGTACGGCTATTTGGTCCATAACGAAGAAACTAATTAAAAAATTAATCAAAAAAGGAATAACTGTTGTTAACAGCTTAAGCGGAATCAAGAACGGCGCCCTCATTATTACAGCCCACGGAATAAGTCCTAAAATCAAGGAAAGATTATCAAAGATAAAAGAACTTAATTTGGTAGACACGACTTGTCCCAAGGTGCTTCTTGTTCAAAATCTAGCCAGGCATTTATTCAAAGAAGGCCGGCTAGTTTTAATTTTTGGCGATTCCGAACATCAAGAAGTTAAAGGGATTAAAGGAGCGGTTGACGATAAAGCAACGGTTTTTCATTCAGAAGAAGGATTTAAAAGAATTAAGATCTATCCAAAAGCAAAATACGGATTAGTTGTCCAAACGACTAGAAATTTTGAAGAGTTCGAAAAACTGAAAGAAAAAATTAAAGAGAGAATTAAAGATATTAAAATATTCAACACTATTTGTCAGGCAACCCGCCAAAGGCAAAGCGAAATTAGG
>CAYXST010000006.1:0-28047 GCA_964467815.1 uncultured Candidatus Saccharibacteria bacterium
AGAATAATATTTTTAGAGTGAGTTTATAGAACTAAAAGTAGCCATAGACAATAGGTGCCGTGAGGATAAATTCTATTTAGGCAAGAATTTTATAGTGAGCTTGTCGAACTATTGGTCTATGGTCATAGGCCATTTTTTAATGACATCATAATGACATCAAAAGAAAAAAAACAAAAAATTATCAATGATTTGGCTGACAAGCTGGCTCGGCAGAAAGCAGTTATTTTTTCTGACTACACTGGTTTAAAAGTCAATCAGGTTCAAAAATTGCGTCGGCAATTAAGAGAGAAACAGATTGATTATCAGGTGTCCAAAAAAACCTTGATTGATTTAGCTTTAAAAAAAGCTGGCCTAGATAAAATTAGGGCTAAAGAATTACCCGGTCAGCTGGTCTTAGTTTTTGGCTATCAAGACGAAATTTCGCCGGCTAAGATTTTATATAATTTCTCCAAAGAGAATGAAGCTCTTAAAATTTTAGCCGGTTTAGTTAATGGAGAATATTTAACAGAAGAAGCAATTATCAGTTTAGCCAAACTGCCTTCAAGAGAGGAACTATTAGCTAAGCTAATAGGCAGTATTTCAGCGCCGTTGTTTGGTTTAATCAACGCTTTCCAAGGCAATTTAAGAAAATTAACTAATCTATTAAGAAATTTGAAACTGGAGACATAGGACTTGAAATTTAATCTTAGGGGTATATAATGGAATAATGTTTCAAGTTTTGAGTTCTAGATTTCAAAAATATATTTATGGCCGAAGAAAAATCCATTAAAGAGGCCAAACCGGCTGTTCGGCCGGCCGCTGCCTCTGATAAAGATAAACCGATAAAAAAAGCTCCTCAAGAGGCAAAGGAGATAAAAGTGCCAGCTAAATTTAAAGATTTAGTTAAACAAATTGAAGAGCTGACTGTCTCAGATTTAGCTGAGTTAGTTAAGATTTTAGAGAATAAGTTTGGGGTGAGCGCCGGGCCAGCCATATCAGCTGCCACAGTGGCTGAAGGCGCGGCGCCAGCTGGCGGAGAAGCCGTTGTTGAAAAAAGCAGTTTTGATTTGGAATTAAAAAGCGGCGGCGACCAGAAAATTGCGGTAATTAAAATAGTTAAGGAAATTACCGGCCAAGGATTAAAAGAGTCCAAGGATTTGGTTGACGGCGCTCCTAAAGTAATCAAGCAGGGACTAAAAAAGGAAGAGGCCGAAGAAATGAAGAAAAAACTGGAAGAAGTCGGCGCTGCCGTTGAACTCAAATAACCAGATCATTCGTTGCCAGACGGTGGACTTAGAATGATAAAAAAAATTATGGCTAAGGAGATTTTAGAAGAGCTTTTCGACTCGCCAGTCAAGGTTAAATTATTGAAATTGTTTTTACGGAATCCGAAGGCGTCCTTTAAATTAAATGAAATAGTCAAGAAAATTAGAAGCGATAATTATAGTTGCCGTCGCCAGATCAAGAAACTGGAAAATATCCGTCTAATTAGCGGTCGAATCAAAAATAAACATAAAGTTTATTCAGTCAATCCTGATTTTGATTTTTATAGTGAGTTAAGAACATTGATACTGAAATCCAGTCCGGCCTCCAGAGAAAAATTATTAAGTCGTATAAAGGGGTTGGGTCGTATTAAATTGACTATTCTAAGCGGTATTTTTATCAACGAAGAAAATTCTCGAGTTGATTTATTCATTGTTGGCGATAGCATTAAGAAAAGAAAACTATTTGTTTTTTTAAGAGACTTAGAAGCGGAAGTAGGCAAAGAAATTGATTATGTTGTTTTTTCCACAGCTGATTTCAATTATCGCTATGATATGTTTGATAGATTTATTCGAGATGTTTTAGAAAAGCCCCACGAGAAATTAATTAATAAATTAAGAATTTAGGGCGTATAGCTCAGCGGTTAGAGCGCTATCCTCACACGGTAGAAGTCTCTGGTTCGAGTCCAGATACGCCCACGTTTTTATGGTTATTACTCCGCATATGTTAGTCGGGGCGGCTATCGGCGCTCAAGCTTCTAATTTTTGGTCAGTTTTTCTTTTGGGGACAGTTAGCCATTACTTGCTTGACGCCTTGCCTCATTGGGACTATCTTTATAAGGTAAAAATCAATAATCCAAACCATATTATGAAAATAGGTCTGGATTTTATTTTGGGGAGCGTTCTTATTTTAATTTTGAGCTGGTCTTCGCCGGTAAAAATTCTAATCCTCATTGGCGCAATAGCGGCTCTGCTGCCTGATATTGCAGAAGTTCTGTATAGCAATTTTAAGTTAGCTTGCTTAAAATGGTCTTCTGAATTCCATCGTAAAATCCATAATTCAAAAAGAATTTCTTTTTGGCCAGGATTGCCTTTAATGCTTCTTGTTTCTTTAACTGCTGTTTGTTTTTTATCAGGTTAAGGGGACAAAAGTGGATAATCTGTGGATAGAAAAATAGATTTTTATCTATGAAATGGCTTAAACAAGCCATTTTTTGTTTTTATTTAGCTGGTTTTTAGCTGATTATTTTGTGTTTGACAGTGATGCCTAAGTGAAATATAATGGGAATAAAGTAACACATTGTGGATAAAGGTGGGGATAAATAGGTAAAACTGTGGATAAAATAGTTATGCTCATCGGTGAATACGAACATACCATTGATGCTAAGAAAAGATTAGCTATTCCGGCTAAGTTTAGGCGTTTTTTTAACCAAGGGGCGGTGATTACTCGCGGCATTGATAATTGTTTAGTTCTTTACCCATTAAAAGAATGGGAAAGCATGGCCAGTAAGCTGGGAAAGTTGCCGGCCAGTCAGATTGAGGCGCGAGGATTTGCCCGGGTAATGCTGGCCGGAGCCATGGCTGTTCAATTTGATAAATTAGGAAGAATTCTTATCCCGGATTATTTGAAAAAGTACGCCTTTCTGAAGAAAAATGCAGTTATTATTGGCTTATATAACCGTTTGGAAATTTGGTCCGGAGAGAAGTGGACGACTTATAAAGGACGAGCCGAAAAAGAAGTTGGCGATTTGGCTTCTAAATTAGGAGAATTAGGTTTATAGACGCATTTGTTTTCTAAAACTCCCGAATTTATTCGTGGAGCTCCAGAAAACTATAATTCACGAGAACCAAGTGAATTAACAATATCTGTAGGGCCTGTAGGGTC
This sequence comes from uncultured Candidatus Saccharibacteria bacterium, assembly GCA_964467815.1. GTDB lineage: Bacteria > Patescibacteriota > Minisyncoccia > Portnoybacterales > UBA2143 > CAYXST01. The sequence continues at coordinate 3,127 of CAYXST010000006.1, forward strand.
GGGCAGCCCCAAATCAACGCTTGTAGAGAGTAGTTAATAGACGCTCATTGAAGTAAGAATCTCCTGACTTCAGTCAAGGAGAGTGTCAAAAAATGCATCAATCAGTTCTCTTAAAAGAAGTTCTGGAATATCTTAACCCGCAACCGGGCCAAAATTTTATTGATTGCACTATTGGTTTGGCCGGTCATGCCTTGCCCATTGCCCAAAAAATTCTCCCTTATGGAAAAATTTTGGGCATTGAATTAGATAAACAAGTTTTAAAAAAGATCGGTCCGGCCGTTGCTCAGCAAGAAAACATTATTTTAAAACAGGGCAATTTCGCTCATTTAGAAAAAATTGTTGAGCAAGTTAATTTCCGGCCAATTAATGGCATCCTCTTTGATTTAGGAATGTCTTCTTGGCAAATTGAGGAAAGCGGTCGCGGCTTTTCTTTCCAAAAAGAAGAACCGCTTCTAATGTCTTATCAAGAAAAAGGATTGACTGCCGAGGAAATAATTAATCAGTGGCCGGAAGAAGATTTAGCTAAAATTCTAAAAGAATACGGGCAAGAAAGATACGCTCGCCAGATCGTTAAACGGATTGAGCAAATCAGACAAACTCAACCGATAAAAACAACCAAACAATTAGTAGAAATTGTTGCTTGGGCGACGCCGGCCAGATACCATCATCAAAGAATCCATTGGGCCACTCGGACATTTCAGGCTTTGCGCATAGCCGTTAATGACGAACTTAACAATTTAAGCAAGGCCTTGCCCCAAGCGAAAGATTTATTAGAAAAAAACGGTTCATTGGCAATTATCTCTTTTCATTCTTTGGAAGACAGAATAGTCAAAAACTTTTTCCGAGAAGCCGCCCAAAAGGGATATTTAAAAATCTTGACCAAGAAACCGATTAGCCCCAGTCAAGAGGAAATAACTTTTAATCCTCGCAGCCGCAGCGCGAAACTGCGAGTCGCCTTAAAACAATGACTGAATACCTTAAATCAAGAAAGATTTCCAGAACCAAATCAAATCAAGGATTGGCTGTTTTGAGCATTTTAATTGTTCTGGCTATTTTTTGTTTAGGTTTCTTTTATATTATTCAAACCAATGGCTTAGTTGAATCAAGTTATCAAATCCGTCAACAAAAAGAATATCTGGGCAAATTAGAAATAAAAAATCAGAAATTAGAGGCAGAAATCGCCAATTGGCAATCACCGGCTAATTTGGAAAGAATAATTGAACCGCTTGGTTTGGTTGAAGCGGACAAAGTGATTTATTTGGAAAAAGAAACGACTGTGGCGGTTAAAAAATAAATGGATAAATATGAGCCAGTGGCGGATTTCTTTTTTGATGATTATTGTTTTTTTAATCGGCGGCATTATTGTCAGCCGTTTATTTTCTCTCCAAATTTTACAATACAATTATTATTCTGCATGGGCCCAGGGGCAGCACGGGATTTATCAGGAATTATTTCCGCAACGCGGCGAAATCTTTATTCAGGATTTAGCCGATGGTCGGCAAAACAATCAGTCAGATTATTATCCTTTAGCGATTAATAAAGAATTTTATCAGATTTATGCCGTTCCTAAAATAATACCTGATAGCCAAAAAGAAAATTTAGCCGATAGATTAGCCGAGCTTTTGGAGTTAGATAAAGAAACTATTTTAGAAAGAATCAGCAAAAAGGACGATCCCTACGAGCCGATTAAGCATAAAGTTAACCAGGAGATAGCCCAAATAATAACCGATTGGCAAATTGACGGATTGGCCATGGCTCCGGAAAACTGGCGATATTATCCCAATGGCTCTTTCGCTTGCCATTTAACCGGCTTCGTTGGCCTTAGGGAAGAAGGAAGAATTGGCCAGTATGGCTTAGAAGGATATTATGAAAACAAATTAAAAGGAAGAGCTGGTTTTTTAAGCGGTAAAAAAGATACAAGCGGCTATTGGATTCCTTCATTAAGGCAGGAGTTCCAGCCGGCCGAGAACGGCGCTGACCTTATTCTGACTATTGACCAGAATATCCAATTTAAAGCGGAGAAAGAATTAAAACAGTTAGTTGAACGCTGGCAGGCGGTTGGCGGGACTATCATTATTATGGAACCAGCCAGCGGAGCTATTAGAGCGATGGCCAACTGGCCAAGTTTTGACCCTAATCAATATAGCCAAGTAGAAGATATTGGTATTTTTCTCAACCCGGCTGTCCAAGAAGTTTATGAACCCGGTTCGGTTTTTAAACTGATTACTCTGGCGGCCGGATTAGACAGCGGCCGAGTTACTCCGCAAACTGTTTATGAAGACAACGGCCAGATTAGAATTAAAGGAAGCATCATCAGCAATGTCAATGGGAAGAGTTACGGCCAGCAAACTATGACTCAAGTCCTGGAGAAGTCGATTAATACGGGAGCCGTTTTTGTCCAACAGGAAATCGGTCAGGATATTTTCCGGGACTACATTCAGCGTTTTAACTTCAGCCAACCAACCGGCGTAGATTTGACAGGAGAAGTCGGAGGCGATATTTCCAATATCTTTACCGATCGGGAAATTAATTTAGCGACTATCTCTTTTGGCCAAGGGATAACGGTTACTCCTCTGGGATTGATTGCGGCTATTGGGACAATAGCTAATCAGGGCAAGTTAATGCAGCCATATTTAGTTGAAAAAATAATTGACAGCGATGGTCTGGAAACCATCAAAGAACCGCATTTAATTAAAGAAGTTATTTCTTCCAAAACAGCTGAGGAGCTGACCAAAATGATGGTTAGCGTGGTCGAAAACGGTTTTGGCAAACCAGCCGGAGTATCTGGATATAACATTGCCGGGAAAACCGGAACAGCTCAAATCCCGGACCCGAAAGAGGGGGGCTATTCTTCTGAAGAAACGATTCATACTTTTGTTGGTTTTGCTCCGGCCTTCAATCCTCAATTTGTTATATTAATCAAGCTGGATCAACCCAAGGGGATAAGTTTTGCCGCTGATTCAACCAGCCCGGTTTTCAAAAAAATGGCCGAATATTTATTTAATTATTTAGAGATTCCGCCGCAATAAAAGTTCAGGGATATATTTTTCAGCTACGCCAAATTTCCCAGCGAGAAATTTGGCTGCCGAGAAATGCTCGCTCTGTCGCCTAAGGCGACAACCGTGCCCGCTCGCATTTCTAGGCCGCTGAAAAACATATCCCTGAATTTCTACAAAAGATAAAATATGAGACGTATTCTTCAATATATTCTCAAAATATTAGCCAAGATAGTTCTCTGGAAATACCATCCGGAGATTATCGGCGTCACAGGCAGCGTAGGCAAAACCAGCGCCAAAGAGGCGATTTATCAAGTGCTTAAAAAGGAGTTTAAGGTTCGGCGCAATATGAGGAATTACAACAACGAGGTGGGCGTTCCTTTGACTATTTTAGGATTGGAAACCGCCGGCCGTTCAATAATGGCTTGGTTGAAAAATTTTCTTAAAGCAGCCGCGGTTATTTTAACCAATAAAGATTATCCCGAGATTTTGATTTTGGAAATGGGCGTGGATAAACCGGGAGATATGAAATATTTGCTTGATTTCATTCCGGTCAAGGCAGGTCTTGTTACGGCCATTGGTCAGTTTCCGGTTCATCTGGAATTTTTTCCGGAAAAAGACAAATTAATTGAAGAAAAAGCCCTTTTAATTAAATCTTTATCTAAAAAAGGATTAGCTGTTTTGAATTATGACGATTTATCGGTCAGAATGCTTGGCGACCGGGTCCCTGCGGGAATTTCAATAATTTACTACGGAATGGGACAAGGAGCTGATTTAAAAATCTTGAATTACAAATTATTTATTAAAGATTTAAAAAGAGGCGATTTCGGGATTAGTTTTAAATTAGAATATCAAGGCAGTTTTGTTCCAGTTAGATTAAATAAGGTTTTAGGCAGACAACAGGCCTATGCCGCTGCGGCGGCGGCCGCGATTGGTTTGCGCTTAGGTCTTAACTTGGTCAAAATTTCAACTGCTTTGCGGAAATACCGTTCTTTGCCCGGTCGGACCAAATTAATCAAAGGAATTAAAAATAGTTGGCTGATTGATGACAGCTATAACTCTTCGCCGGCGGCCGCCTTGTCCGCCCTGGAAATTTTAAAGGAATTTCCTTTAGAATTTGATGGTCAAAAAACCAGAAAAATAGCTGTTTTGGGAGATATGCTGGAATTGGGTCAGGATACCGAAGCAGCTCATCGTCAAGTCGGCCAGGCAGCGGCCGAAACGGTTGATTTACTTTTGACAGTCGGCGAGAGAGCCATTTTTATAGCTGACCAAGCTTGTCAACAAGGAATGGCTCATGAAAAAATATTTGAGTTTTTCCAGCCAGAGGAAGCGGCCCTAGCCCTGCAAAAGAAATTAAGAACCGGCGATATTGTTTTGATTAAGGCCTCTCGAGCCGTCCATTTGGAAAAAGTGGTTCAGGAGGTTATGGCTCGTCCGGAAAAAGCCGATAAACTATTAATCGGCTAAGTATAAAATATTCTTAAATAAATTAGACAAATTTAGTTATTTGTGTTAAATTATAATAGTAGTCGGCCCCATCGTCTAGCGGCCTAGGACATATGCTTCTCAGGCATAAAACCGGGGTTCGATTCCCCGTGGGGCTGCGTAATTTTTGTCTAATGAAGATTAAAAAGATCAGTGAAAGGAGGTGAAAAAATAAATGGCCGAAGAAAAATTGATTGGAAAAGTAACCCACTATTTTACCAATATCGGCGTAGCGGTGGTTGAAATTACCGACGGCAAATTAAAGGTGAACGACAAAATCCATATCAAGGGAGCGACCAGCGACTTTGAACAAAACATTGATTCAATGCAAATAGAACACGAAAATATTGAAACAGCTAAAAAGGGGCAAGCGATTGGGCTAAAAGTTGAGCAGCCGGTTCGAGAAGGCGATGAAGTTTATAGGTCAATTGAATAATTAGTCATCCCGAGCAAAACAAAGAATCTCAAAATATTAATGGGTTTTTTGCTTCGCTCGGGATGAATAGGATTTTTAAATGCCGAAAAGAATTAACGCTTTAATCCTCTTTTCCGGAGGACTCGATTCTATATTATCAGTTAAACTTCTTCAAAAACAACGAATCAAAGTAACTGGCTTAGTTTTTGTCAGTTATTTTTTTAATAGCCAATTGGCCACCAAAGCGGCTAAAAAATTAAAAATTAAACTCAAAATAGTTAATTTTTCGGAGGAGCATTTTAAAATAGTTAAAAAACCGGAATATGGTTACGGCAAGGCAATGAATCCGTGTATTGATTGTCATCTTTTAATGCTAAAAAAGGCAAAAAAGATAATGGAAGATTCTGTCAGGGACGAAAAATTTGATTTTATCGCCACCGGCGAAGTTTTGGGCGAAAGACCGATGTCGCAAAATAGACAGGCCTTAGAATTAATTGAAAGAGAGTCGGGTTTGAAAGGTTATCTCTTGCGTCCTTTATCGGCTAAATTACTTGAACCAACCGTAGCCGAGAAAAAAGGATTAGTTAATCGGGACAAATTTTTAGACATTTCCGGTCGGAGTCGGAAAAGACAGATGGCTTTGGCTAAAAAATGGAAGATTAAAGAATACCCGACACCGGCCGGCGGCTGTCTCTTGACCGACCCTCAATTTGGTCAGCGGCTTAAAGAATTATTGGAAAAATGGCCCAAAGCTCAAGGCAATGACGTTGAACTGTTAAAATTGGGCCGTCATTTCTGGGCTACTCCGGCGCCGGAAAAAACCCAGCGCGGCGTAGAAAGTAACAAGATTATCGTTGGCCGAAATAAAGAGGAAAATAAAAAGATTAAAAAATTAGCCCAAAAAGGCGATTTGGTTATTGAACCGAGAGATTTTCCCGGACCGACCGTTTTAATCAGGAGTAAAAACAAGCTGTTTAAGGAAAGTTTGGCTAAAGCCAAAGAATTAATGATTAAGCATTCGCCTAAACTCAGAAGAAAATTAGGCATTGACAAATAGACGAAAAAGAGTATAATGTAGATAATAGTTTCTTAAAAAGCAATTAACCGAAAAAACCTTAAGGAGGGAAGAGATGAAAAAGAGTGATTTGGAAATGAAGAAGTTTACGCCGGTTTATAATGGTATCGATTTAGAGCTGGCCGTAGGAATAGTCTTCGGGCCAGAAGTCCAGCCGGAATTAATCCCAGGGGCTATTTTGGGAATAGGAAAATTCCCTAGCTGGAATCTACATGGGGAAAACGGAAAACTGAAAAAGTTCTACGCGCTTCGTGTCAAGGAGAATAGTAATTCGGGGGGAATTGAGCTATACGCTCCTTTCCAAAAAGAAGAATATGCCGAATTGATTCTTCGTCGTCTAAGCAGACAAAGTAAGTTTCTTTTCGGAAGAAGAAGAGAAAGAAGACCCTTTTCTTTCTCGGAAGATAAAAATCACCTCTCATTAAGGATATATCGAAACAGCAGAGCTCCCGAGGGATGGTGTTTCAAGCCGCTTTTTATCAGGGCTGAAAACGAAAATTACGTTTATCTGATAAAATTGTCGGCTGATTGGCTCATGGAGGACAGGGTCAGGATTGTTTTCCTGAACACTGACAAGCCGCCTGCCTTCATTATGAAAGATGTTTGAGCTTTGGCCGGCAACTATAAAGATTGCCGGCCATTTTTAATATCCGGTGAAAATGATACAATAGATTTAATGATTCCTTATTTTTCTTATAGTCAAATTCAAATTGGGCCGCTGACCCTTTACCCTTGGGGATTATTTTTGGGCTTGGCTTTTTTAATTGGTTCCTGGTTAGTTTTCAGAGAATCGGCTAAAAAAGGAATTGAGCCAAAGAAAGTTTTTTGGCTGATTATTTCTGTCTTTTTGGGAGGGATGATTGGTTCTCGTTTGGCTTTTTTGCTCCAATTCCCTCAATATTATTTAGTTCACCCTTCGGAGGTCTTTCGGGTTTGGGCCGGCGGTCTTATGTTTTACGGAGGGTTTTTTGGCGCCTTAATTGCTGGTTGGTTGTATTGGAATAAACAGAATAAAGGGACGCCCTTTTTGCTACGTCCTTTTCAAAAAGGGCGTAGCAAAAAGGGCGTCCCTTTAGCTATCTCTTTTTTACAGATAGCTGACGCTGTCACGCCGGCTTTGGCTTTGGGCATTTTTATTACCCGAATTGGCTGTTCTTTAATTAATGACCATCAAGGAGCGATTACTTCTTTGCCTTGGGCCATTCAATGGTCGGACGGGACATTGCGTCATCCGGTAGCCGAATATTTGGCCTTAAACGGGCTGCTCATGTTTTTAGTTTTTTGGTTTTTGCGAAATCGTCTCAAAAAACCGGGCCAATTATTTATTGTTTTTCTTTTTTGGTATTCCGTTTCCCGTTTTCTTTTGGATTTTACCCGAGCCATTGATACGCCTTTAGCCGACCCGCATTACTTCGGCTTATTCGTCAGCCAGTGGCTTGGTTTGTTTGTGATAATCGGCCTAACCGCTTTTTTGATTAAGAAAAAAACTATCATCAGGCGCTTCCTTTTGATATAATGACAATATGCGAAAACAATGGCATAGTTTTTCCATTGAAAAAACTCTAGGAGAATTGGCATCGCGACCAAATGGCTTGACGGATAAAGAAGTAAAAATAAGAATAAAGAAATTTGGTCCCAATGAACTTCCTCAAGAAAAAACCTTTTCCCGGGTTAAATTATTCTTAGAGCAGCTTAAAAGTCCGCTTATTTATATTCTGTTTATGGCCGGCATAGTTACCTTAGTTTTGAGGGACTATACCGATTCCATTATTATTTTCGGAGCAGTTCTTTTAAATACCATTTTTGGCTATTTCCAAGAGAGTAAAGCTAGTCAGGCATTAGATAAGTTGAAGAAAGTTCTTAAAATAAAAACAGTTGTTTTTCGCCAAGGGCAAGAAAAAGAAATTTCCCAAGAAAAATTGGTTCCCGGCGATATCATCCTTCTAAAGGCCGGCTATAAAGCGCCAGCCGATGGTCAAGTTATTGAAGCCCATCATTTAAAAATTAATGAATCAGTTTTGACCGGCGAGTGGTTAGCTGCTTCTAAAAGCAAAGAAATTCTGCCCGCGCAAACTCCTTTAGCCGACCGTGATAATATGGTTTATTTGGGAACAATGATTGAAAGCGGTTGGGGAAAAGCGGTCATTACCGAAACCGGTTCCGAAACCGAACTCGGCCGTTTAGCCCAGATGTTGAAAGCGACCAAAGAGAAAAAAACGCCCTATCAGAAGAAATTGGCTCGCTTTAGTAAAATTGTCGGCTTAATTATTATGACCATCTCTTTAGCTATTTTTGTTGAGGGAATGATCACCGGTGGTCTCTTTGTAGAAATGTTTACCATAGCCATTGCTGTGGCTGTAGCGGCTATTCCCGAAGGATTGCCGGTAGCCATGACCGTTATTTTAGCTTTAGGCATGCAGCGAATTTTGAAAAGAAAAGGATTGGTCAGAAAATTGGCTTCGGCCGAAACCTTAGGCAGCGCTTCAATAATTTTAACCGATAAAACCGGTACTTTAACCAAGGCCAAAATGGAAGTAGCCGGCATTTATACGGGCGGTCAGGAACTTTTAAGCGACGGCCAAAGGTTTAATCAAGAGATAAAAAAAGACGGCCAGGAGTCGCATATTTTGGCTTTAAAAATTGCTTTGCTTTGCAATGAGTCCTTTATTGAAAATCTGAACGAACCAATGTCTCAATGGATTATCCGGGGCCGGCCGACCGAAAAAGCGCTGTTCTTGGCCGGTGTTCAGGCCGGTTTAGATAAGCGGGAGCTGGAAAGGAAACAGCCTAAAATTGACCAATTTCTTTTTGACCCGACTTATAAATACGCCGCTTCTCTTCATCAAATTGGGAGCCAATTTAGGAGCCTCGCTCCTATTAGGAGCGAGGCTCCTAAAAATATTTTATACATGGTCGGTTCGCCGGAAAAAATATTAGCCATGTCTTCTTATTTGGATAATGATGGCCATGAAAAAGATTTATTATTAACCGATTTTAAGAAGCTAGATAAAAAATGTGAAAGTTTGACTAAACAAGGGTTAAGAATAATCGGAATAGCTTATCAGAGGACCAAGGATAGAGAAATAGAATTAGCCAAAGAGGAGAGAGATAAGAAGATGGTTTTTGTCGGTTTTTTCGCCTTGCATGACCCTTTGCGTCAGGAAACCGGAGAAGCTATTCAATTGTGCCGCCAGGCCGGTATGAGGCCGATTATTGTCACCGGCGACCATCGTTTAACCGCTCAAGCAATAGCTGAAAAACTGGGCTTCAAGCTCACAAAAGAGAATGTTTTGGAAGGCAAAGATTTGGAATTAATGACTGATGATGATTTCGAAAAGAAGTTTAAGGATATTCAGATTTACGCCCGGGTTGAACCGGCCCAGAAATTAAGAATCGTTCGGGCCTGGCAAGAAGAAGGCGAGGTGGTCGCTATGACCGGCGACGGCATCAATGACGCGCCGGCTCTCAAACAAGCCGACATTGGCCTGGCTTTGGGCTCGGGCACTGACGTAGCTAAAGAAGTAGCCGATTTAGTTCTTTTGACTGATAATTTCAGCGTCATAGTGGCCGCTGTTGAAGAAGGTCGGGCAATTATTGACAATATCCGCAAGGTGATTACTTATTTGCTTTCGGACAGTTTTACGGAAGTGATTTTGATTGGCTTTAGCCTATTAATGGGCTGGTCTTTGCCGATTTTGGCCGCTCAAATTTTATGGGTCAATCTGATTGAAGATGGCTTGCCCAATATCGCTTTAGCTTTTGAACCCAAAGAAAGAGATTTGATGAAGCGGAAGCCGCCGGGCCAGAAAATGCCCCTTTTAAACAAAGAAATGAAAGTTTTAGTTTTTATTGTTGGATTCCTGACCGATTTATTTCTTTTAGGACTATTCTTTTATCTTTTAAAATATTCCGATTACAGTTTGGCTCATATCCGTTCGGTTATTTTCGCCGGTTTAGCCATTGACTCGCTTTTCTATGTTTTTTCCTGCAGGAGCTTAAGGCGCAATTTATGGCGAATCAATCCTTTTTCCAATAAATTTTTAATCGGCGCTTGGTTGTTTGGCATATTGATGTTAATCGTTGCTCTCTATTTGCCGCTCTTCCAGAATCTTTTAAAAACCGCTCCTTTGACTTTGTTTGATTGGCGACTAATTTTGGGACTGGGGCTGATTAATGTAATTTTAATTGAAGCGACCAAATGGTGGTTCATCAAAGATATTAAACACTAAAGGGTTGCTTTCTCTAACAAGATGTTCTCTGGGCATTAATGATTATGTTTTTTCTTTATCTTATTATTTTCGCTATTTCCTTTATTACCTTAATTCTGTCAAGTAGTTGGCTGATTAGCGCTTTGATAAAATTGGCTAAATTCTTGGGCTGGAAAGAATTCGTCGTTGCTTTTTTCACCATGGCCTTAGCCGGATCTTTGCCCAATCTTTCAGTTGGCCTAAGCTCGATCATCCATCAGGTCCCCCAGCTTTCTTTCGCCGAGATTGTCGGCGGCAATATCACTAATTTGACTCTAACCGTCGCTTTGGCCGCCATTATTTCTCAAAGAGGATTAACTCTGGCCAGCCGAACGGTTCAGGGGAGCGCCGTTTTTACTTTAATTGTCGCTGTTTTGCCTTTGCTTCTAATTGCCGACGGGGTCCTTTCTCGGACTGACGGGCTTATCTTGATTTTAACTTTTGCCATCTATGTTTATTGGCTTTTTAAAAAAGAAGATAGATTCAGCAAGCCCTACAACAAAATTAAGAAAGCGCTTACTTTCAAAACCGCTTTTCAGAATATCGGCATTTTAATTGGCAGCGTTGCCTTGCTTCTTTTGGCCGCCGAAGGAATTGTTCGGTCGGCTACTTTTTTCTCAATCAGTTTGAATTTTCCGTTGGTCTTAATCGGCACCTTGGTTATTGGTTTGGGCAATGCTCTGCCCGAAATTCTTTTCGGCGTTCAGGCGGCCCGTCGAGGGAATGACTGGTTAGTTGTCGGCAATGTTATGGGCGCGGTAATTATTCCAGTTACTTTGGTTTTGGGCCTGGTTGCTTTCCTCCACCCGATTAAAATAGTTGATTTTTCGCCTTTCGCTATCGGTCGTTTCTTCTTGATTGTCGCCGCCATCTGCTTTCTTCTTTTTCTGCGGACCGGGCAAAAAATAACCAAAAAGGAAGCCATCTTTTTATTATTTATCTATTTGTCTTTCGTCTTGGCCGAATTGATTTTCGGCTAAGTTGATTTTCAAGACCAGTCGTGCTAAATTAGGTTCATTATGGAGACATTGATTATCATTCTTTTAATTTTGGTGATTGCGGGCTTAGGCCTCATTTTCTTTTTGTTATTTAAAAAAAGGACAGCTAAGCCGGAAAATGAGTCTTTGATGATGCTCCAACAGCAACTAAATCAGCTTAATCAAGTTTTAGACAATAAATTGAGCGAGTCAACTAAATCGCTTCAGAATCAGTTCAGCGAGAGCAATAAAATTATCAGGGACGTGACCGAAAAACTGACTAAACTTGACAACACCAATAAACAGGTAGTCGGCTTTGCCGGACAACTCCAGTCCTTAGAAAATATTTTGACCAATCCTAAACAGAGAGGTATTTTGGGCGAATATTATTTGGAAGAGTTGTTAAAAAATATTTTCAATCCCAGTCAGTATCAAATGCAGTATCAATTTAAGGACGGCCAGATAGTTGATGCGGTTATTTTCCTTAAAGATAAAATAATTCCGATCGATTCCAAATTTTCTTTAGAAAACTACAACAGAATCGTAGAAGAAAATGACCCGGCCAGAAGAGAGCAATTGGAAAAAGCTTTTAAACAGGATTTGAAAACAAGGATTGACGAAACGGCCAAATATATCAGACCCAAAGAGGGGACTTATGAATTTGCTTTTATGTTTATCCCGGCCGAAGCCATTTATTACGATTTATTGGTTAATAAAATCGGGGCGATTCAAATTAACACCAGAAGCTTGTTGGAATACGCCGTCAGAGAGAAAAAAGTTCACATAGTTTCGCCGACATCCTTTTTCGCCTATTTGCAAACGATTTTAGAAGGCCTGCGAGGGATGCAAATTGAGGAATCAACTAAAGAAATTATTAAATTAGTCGGCAAACTAGACAGGCATCTCAAAGGATACAGCTCTTATCATCAGAAGTTAGGCAAGAGCATTAATACGACGGTGAATATGTACAACAGCTCTTCCAAGGAGTTAAAAAAGATAGACAAAGATGTCGCCAAAATTAGCGGCGGGAAACCGGAAATAGAGATTGAACGATTGGAAAAACCGTCTCAATCAGACAAACCTTCCATTGATTAAAAAGGGTGTCCTTTTAAGGGACGCCCTCAGAAGGACGCCCTTCTAAAAAAGGGCGTCCCTTAAAAGGACGCCCTCTGTTGACTCTGTTGATTTTCGTTTCTGTTTAGTGTATGATATTAAATTATGTTAGCGGTCATTAAAACCGGCGGGAAACAGTATTTAGTTTCGCCGGGGGATAAAATTAAGGTAGAAAAATTGGACCAGGCCGATGGTCAAGAAGTTATCTTTGACCAGGTCTTGTTATTGAGCAAGGGGAGAGTCACCAAAGTTGGCGCTCCTTTGGTCAAGGGAGCTAAAGTTAAAGCCAAAATTATCAAACAGGACAGAGCCAAGAAAGTCATTGTTTTCAAATACAACGCCAAGAAGCGTTATCAAAAGAAAAAAGGGCATCGTCAGCCCTTTAGCCAAGTAGAAATACTGAAAATTTTATCGACGTCCCAGAAAAGCGTTAGTTAGCGTATTTTCGTCAATATATTCCAAATCGCTGCCTATTGACAAGCCGCGGCCCAAGCGGCTTATTTTTATCTTAAACGGCTTAAGCAATCGTTCAATATAAAAAGAAGTAGTGTCTCCTTCGGTAGTCGGACTTAAAGCAAAAATGATTTCCTTGACCGGCAGCTGACTTTTTTTGATTCTCTCAATTAATTGTTTAATCCGCAGATTTTCCGGACCGATTCCGTCAGCCGGCGAAATTAAACCGCCTAAAACGTGATAAAGCCCTTGGTATTGTTTGGTTTTTTCAATAGAAGGGATGTTTAAAACCGTTTCCACCAGACAAATAGTCGCGGCGTCTCTTTTTTTATCCCGACAAACGGAACAAAGAGCATTTTCCTTGTCAGAAAGATTAAAACACTGCCGGCAAAGACGGATTTCCTCTTTGATTTTTCTGATTGATTCGGACAGCTCATTCAGATCTCCCTGCTCTTGATTAAGCAAGTAAAAAACCAGCCGAGTGGCCGCCCGGGGACCGATATCGGGCAGTTTGCTTAATTGGTCAATAAGTTTTTGGATTGATTGGGGAAACATATTTATTCTCCGATGTATTTTTCCAGATTCTTGAAACTGACCTGGCTTTCATTAAAGAAAAGCTCTATTTTGCCAGGCGGTCCATTACGGTGTTTGGCGATAATGATATCGGCAATATTTTTGCGGTCGGTATTGGTCCTATCTTTGTCTTCGCGATAGATAAAAATGACCACGTCCGCATCTTGTTCCAAGCTTCCGCTTTCACGCAGGTCGGAAAGCTTGGGTATGGACGGCGAACGGCTTTCTACCGCTCGGGAAAGTTGAGAAAGGGCCAGAACCGGCAAATTTAGTTCTCGGGCTAAGGCCTTTAAGCTGCGCGATATCTCGGTAACCTGCTGGACGGGCGATTCGTAAGCGTTGCGCGGTTGAATCAGCTGGAGGTAGTCAATAATAATTAGGCCTAAATCGTGTTCGGCCTGCAAACGGCGGGCCATTGTTCTCATCTGCATTATTGTCGGGGAAGCGGAATCTTCAATGAAAATTGGCGCAGCTGACAGTTCATCCAGAGCCCGCTGAATCCGTTCAAAATCATTGTCCGGTCCTTCGCCGGACAAACGTCCGGTTCGCATTCGCCAAAGGTTTACTTCGGCTTGAGTGCAGATAAGCCGGTCAACCAATTGTTCTTTGGACATTTCTAAACTAAAAAGAGCCACCGGCATCTTTTGCTTGACGGCAATATAGCGGGCAAAATCAAGAGCCAGGGTGGTTTTTCCGAGACTGGGCCTCGAGGCCAAAATAATCAGGTCTGATTTCTGCAAGCCGGATAAATGATTATCTAAATCAATAAAACCGGTCGGGACGCCTCTAGTGACTTCATCGCCGCGATGCAATTTGTCAATTCGGTCAAAGGCCTCTTCCAAGCTGTCTTTAATCGGGGTAAACTTCTGACCGATTGATTGTTGAGAGATGCTGAAAATTTTTTGTTCGGCTTCATCAACCAAATCGTCAACATCATCCGGCTCCTGATAACTTAATTGGTTAATTTGGTCAGATGCTTCAATTAAATCACGAAGAATTTTCTTGTGCTTAATAATTTTGGCGTAGTGGACAACATGAGCGGCGCTGGGCACGGCATTAACCAAACTGGTCAGATAGCTGACTCCGCCAATCTCTTCTAATTTTTTCTTTTCTGACAGGCGATTGGTTAAACTCAATAAATCAATCGGTTCATTCTTTTCATAAAGTCCAAGCATGGTTTGGTAAATATCGGCATGAATTCCTCGATAGAAATCTTCCGGTTTAAGAATATCAGCCACTCTGATAACGGCTTCCTTGTCCAACATTAAAGAGCCCAGAACTGATTGTTCCGCTTCAATGTTTTGAGGCGGCAAACGTCCTTCCAAAATTGTTTTTTTCTGACTGGCCTGTTTTTTTTGATTATCAGTCATTGACAATTAAAAAAGAGGGTTATCCCTCCGTATTTTACAAATTATTACTCCCTTGGGCAAGAGGAGATTTTGTGATTATCTTGGGGACAATTTCGGCCCTTTTTTCGTATCTTCTATTTTGTATTTTTTCTTCTCAATTTCTTTCCTGAACTGATCCGCCTTAACCCAGTTCTTCTCTTGTCGAGCCTGCTCTCGCTGATCAACTAATTTTTTAATCTCTGAAGGAACATCTGTTTTCTCTTTGCCGATTTGAGCTAATTTTAGACCGAAAACCTGGTCAAAATCCAAAAGAGTCGCTCGCTTATCCTGACTAGGCAAATCAGATTTCAACAATTTTTGAACCAAAGAGAAGGCCTGGGGGGAATTAAAATCATCGCTAATTTTTTCAATGAATTTTTTTTGGTAAATAGGATTTATTTTGCCGGCTTGGCGGCCCATTTCCTTAACTTGCTCAACTAGGCGAAGAAATCCTTTTTGAGCCGCTCCCATGAGCGGCCAGCTAAAACTTTGTTTGGAACGGTAATGTGCCTGCAAAAACAAATATCGGAGAGCTAAGGGGCTAAATCCTTTTTCTTTAACCTGGTCCAATGTAAAAAAAATACCTTCCGATTTGGCCATTTTTTGGTTATTAAACAATAAGTGCTCGTTATGGAGCCAATAATTGACAAATTTGACTCCATTGGCTGATTCGCTTTGAGCGATTTCATTGGTATGGTGGACCGGAATATGCTCAATTCCGCCCATATGAAGATCAATTGTCCGGCCGAGATATTTTTGGGCCATAACCGAACATTCAATATGCCAGCCGGGAAAACCTTGGCCGTTTTTAACTAAAGAAGACTTAAAAGGCGAGTCCCAATATTGCAAAGCATTTTTATGCCGGCCGGCTTTAAAGAACCATAAGGCGAAGTCAGTCGGCTGTTTTTTTTGCGGGTCGCTCACTTTCGCCCGGCCGGCGCCCCTAAGCTTTTCTTCCGGTTTTTGGCCGGAAAGTTGATTGTAATTTTTGAATTTTGAAACATTGAAATAAACGGCCAGGTCAGTGGCGTAGGCGTAATCTTTATCTAATAAGACGCGAACCATTTTAATGATATCATCAATGGACTGGGTCGCTCTTGGTTTAAAAGTCGGCTCTAAAAGATTCAGTTCTTGGGTATCATCTTCAAATATCCTAATATATTTATGAGCAATTTCTTGGGGGCTGATTTTTTCCCGGCGGGCGCTCTTTTCTATCTTATCTTCGCCTTTATCATGATCGCCGGTCAGATGGCCGACATCGGTGTAATTTCGGACATGCCTAACCTGATATCCCAGGTATTTCAGAACACGGACAACGATATCGGCGCAGAACATTCCCCGAAGATTTCCCAGATGCTGGGTCCAGTAAACAGTCGGCCCGCAATGATAAAAAGAAACCCAGTTTTTTTTAAGGGACTTGAAGGTTTCTTTTTGGCGGCTAAGGGTGTTGTAAATTCTTAAGTCCATTTAAATTAGTCTTCTTTGTGGCCGTGGAGTGACAAATGTTTAAAGCCATTTTTTCCTCTTGAAGTAAAAGACCATGATTGTTGTGCTGATAATCATGCCGAACAGAATAAATGGCCAAGTCAACGTGTTTTCCCGGACAACCGGAATTTTGTCAAAAACGTTCATGCCAAAAAAGCCGACAATGACGCTTAAGGGGAAAGTGATAAAGGAAACCACGGTCAAAAATTTCATAATATCGCCTAATTTATAGGAAAGCAGGGAGTTATTGGTTTGTTCAATGGAGCTGATTAATTCGTGATGATTCTCCAAAACGTTCCAGACCCGAATGCAAGAACCGACGACTTCTTGAGCAGCCGGTTTTAATCCGGCGCCAAACAAACGCGGCGATTTTTTCTCTAAAATTTCCAAGACCGATCTTTGAGGCTTAACGGCTCGTCGAAAATCAATCAAATCCTTTTTAACCAAAGCTATTTTGGAAAGCATTTCTTTTTCCCTGCCTTCAAAAACATGGGTTTCAATTATTTCAATTTTTTCACCGATATGGTCAAGCATTGGCAAGCAGGCGTCAACCAACCAATCAAGCAGTCCAAAAAGGAGATAGCCAAGGCCTTGGAAGTATTGGCTTTGATGATAGTCCTGAAGCTGGCAGTCATTAAAAAATGTTTCTAAATCAGGAATTTTGCCGATGTGGCTGGTAATCAGAGTATCCGCGGTGATGATAAAATCCAATTCAACTGGTTTGGTTTCCTGTTTTTTTGGATTAAAAACAGGAAAATGCAACACAATGAAAAGCTGGTCGGGATACTCTTCTATTTTTGGCCGGTGGATCGGCGGCAAAAATTGATTGGCGATAAAAGGATGAAGATGAAATCTTTCTTTGATTTCGTCCAAATCATTTTGGCCTGGTTTCTCAATGTCTATCCAGGTAATATTGTTAGCGGTTATTTTTTTCATAAATTTAATCAGCAAAGAATAAGGAACAGCGAACAATAATATCGTTCATGGCCCATTATTCATTGTCGCTGATAGTATTTTAACATGCTTCTCGACTATTTGACAACTTTTTAATAAATGATAAAATAATCATAGGATATAATGAATAAAAAAATAACTTATCTCTCCGAAGAAGCTGACCGGTCTGGGTCGCTTGAGAAAATCAAAAAAGAACTAAAGGAATGTCAAAAAGAAAAGGAGGAGTATCTTGCCCAAGCCCAAAGAGCCAGGGCCGATTTGATTAATTATCGCCGAAGGCAAGAAATACTTTTAGAAGAATTGAGAAAATTTGGCCAAGAGGCCTTTCTTAAAGAAATCCTGCCTGTTTTAGACAGTTTAAGATTGGGCTCAAAAGAGAATGAAGGAATCAGGCAAATTAAGGAACAATTGGAAATTATTCTTAAAAGATACGGTCTAACCGAAATTAAAGTTCTTGGCCAGAAATTTAATCCAATATTTCACGAAGCGGTTGAACAAATAAAATCACAAAAAGGAGAAGGAACAGTTATTCAAGAAGTTCAAAAAGGCTATCTGTTGGGCGATAAGGTTTTGAGAGTAAGTAAAGTAAAAATAGCTAAATAGATGAACAATGTCTCGGATAACGAACTTTTTGTTCGTTATTCGCTGTTCGTTGTTTATTGATTGGATTATGCCTATTAAATGGCAACCTTTTAAAGAATTAGAAAACCCTTCTCAGATGCCTGATGTCTTCGAGGAAGACGATTGGGTCCCTTTTGTCCCGACTTTTCGAACAGAAGAGCCGGCGGTTGATATTTATCAAGACAAAAATAATCTTTATCTGGAGATGCCTCTGGCGGGCATTAACCCTAAAGATGTTCAAATTTCCATTGACGACAATATTTTAACCATTCAAGGCAAAACCCAGGAAAAGAAAGAAATTAAGGAAAAAGATTATTTGCGCAAAGAGATTAGAAAGGGCTCTTTTCGCCGAGCGATTAAACTGCCGGTTCAAGTTAAAGGGAGGAAAGCGGCTGCCGAAAGCATGGACGGGATGATTAGAATTACCATTCCCAAGGCGGCTAAAACGACTCTGTCGTCTAAGAGGATTCCGATTAAAATCAAATAACGGGCTCGGAAAATGCTTTTCAGCTATCGCTGAAAAGCATATTTCCTCGCCTTGCTTTAAAGAATAATGACTAAAATAATTGGTATTGATTTAGGTACATCAAATTCTGCCGCCGCTGTCGTCGAAGGAGGCAAATCAACAATGGTTCCTTCGGCCGAAGGAACAGTTGTCGGCGGAGGTAAATCATTTCCTTCTTATGTTGCTTTTGATAAAGAAGGCAATCTTTTGGTTGGCGAACCGGCTCGCCGGCAAGCAGTGACTAATCCGGAAAACACAATTACTGCTTTTAAAAGGAAAATGGGGACTAAGGAGAAAATTAAAATTAACGGCAAAGAATATACTCCCCAACAGCTTTCTTCTTTTATCCTGCAAAAAATAAAAAAAGATTCCGAGGCCTATTTGGGCGAACCGATTCAAAAAGCGGTTATTACCGCGCCGGCCTATTTCAATGACTCTCAAAGGCAAGCGACCAAAGACGCCGGAACGATTGCCGGATTAGAAGTAGTCAGAATTATTAATGAACCAACGGCGGCTTCTTTGGCTTACGGCATTAACAAAGCCGGTCAAGAAGAAAAAATCCTTGTTTTTGATTTTGGGGGCGGCACCTTAGACGTAACCATTATGGATTTTGGCGAAGGCGTTTTTGAAGTCAAATCAACTTCAGGCGATACTGAATTAGGCGGTTCAGACATGGACGAAGTTCTGGTTAATTATATCGCCGAAGATTTTAAAAAAGAAAATGGCATTGATTTAAAACAGGACAAAACTGCCTTACAGCGCCTTAGGGAAGCAGCTGAAAAAGCTAAAATTGAACTTTCTTCTACATTGGAAACGGATATCAATTTGCCTTTTATCAGCGCTGATTCTGCCGGACCAAAACACTTAACTTTTAAATTTACCAGAGCCAAGTTAGAAGAATTGGTTAAGCCGATTGTTGAAAAATGCCGAGGACCGTTAGAGCAAGTTATCAAAGACGCCAAAATAACTCCGGAGAATATTACGAAAATTATTTTAGTCGGCGGTCCGACGCGCATGCCCATTGTTCAAAAATTAGTTGAAGATTATGCCGGTAAGAAAATCGAAAGAGGTGTTGACCCGATGGAATGCGTCGCCGTAGGAGCCGCTATTCAAGGAAGCATTTTAAGCGGCGAAACAAAAGATGTTCTTCTTTTAGACGTTACTCCTTTAACTTTGGGTATTGAAACATTGGGGTCAGTCATGACTCCTTTAATTGAGAGAAATACAACTATTCCTACTTCTAAGACCCAGATTTTTTCCACTGCTTCTGACAACCAGCCGGCCGTGGATATCCATGTTCTGCAGGGAGAACGACCAATGGTTGCCGATAACCGAACTTTAGGCCGGTTTATTCTAGACGGAATTCCGCCGGCTCCGCGAGGAGTTCCTCAAATTGAAGTTAGTTTTGATATTGACGCCAACGGCATCCTTAATGTCAAAGCTAAAGACAAAGCGACTAACAAAGAACAGTCCATCACCATTACCGATTCATCGGCTCTTTCCAAGGAAGAAATTGAAAAAATGAGACAAGAAGCTGAAGCGCATGCTTCCGAAGATCGTCAGCACAAGGAATTAGTGGAAATTCGCAATCAAGCCGATACGCTCATTTTTTCTACTGAAAAAGCATTGAAAGAAGCGGGCGATAAAGTTAAAGCCGAGGATAAAAAAGAAGTAGAGGATAAATTAGAAGCTCTCAAGAAAATTAAAGATTCTCATGAAATAGAAACTCTTAAAAAAGCCATTGATGAACTATCCCAAGTCATCCAAAAAATCGGCGCCCAGTTATATCAAAAGGTTCAAGAAGAAAAACAGGAACAGTCCGAACCGCAAATGAAAGAAGGAAAAAAAACAGACAAGGAAAAAACAGTTGAAGGCGAATACGAAGAAGTTAAAGAAGAAGATAAAAAGACCTGACAAATCTTGACAAAAACAAAAATGAGACCGCAGAATAATCGGATTACCCAATCAATCATTGTCGGCTTAGTCACTTTAGTGGCCACGTTCAGCTGGTCGGCTCTTAAAAGGATTTTAGAAGGAGACCAATATTGGTTCTTAGCCGGTTTGGGCTTTTGGGTTTTATTAATTTTTTTAAGCTTAAACTGGCTTTTTTCAAAATCAAGGGCTGTTCTATTGACGACCATCGGTTTTGTTTTGGTCAGCTTTTTTTTATCTTTCGGTTTTAGGTTGGAATATCTGGCTGCTTTATTCTTAGCTTTTTTGCTTTTTTGGTTCGGTTCGCAGCGAGCCATTAGCGAAAAAAATGTTCGGATTAAAATAAGGGTCTGGGCCATTCTCCGCTGTGGCCTGCCTTTGGTTGTCACCGGCCTATCTTTGGTTATTGCTACCGCTTGTTATTTTTCACCTTTATTTATGAGTAATCAAATTGAAATCAAAATTCCGCGTCCTTTGTTTAATATCATTTTTGAACAGTTTCTGAAAACGGCCGAAGGACAATTGCCGCTTAAGCAATTTTCAGAACAATTTGGTCTTTCTTTAGAAGCGAATACTAACTTAGAAGATTTGCTCTATCAGGCAGCCAATCAAGAAATCAATAAATACAGTCGGTCCTATCAGCGGTATTTTCCTTTTGGCTTAGCCCTTGGAGTTTTTTTGGCCTTAAAGACGGTTGGTTTTTTCTTTGCCTGGCTGGTTATTCTTTTAAGCTGGCTGATTTTTAAAATACTGGTCTCTTTAGGAGCGATTAAGATTCAAGAGCAGGCTGTTCTCAAAGAGGTTATTGAACTCTAGCCAAAAATATTTTATGTCTAAAGATTATTACGAAGTTTTAGGAATTGCCCAAGGCGCTTCGGAACAGGAAATCAAGAAAGCTTATCGCAAATTAGCCCTGAAATATCATCCTGACCGGGCTCCCCAAAGCAAAAAAAAGGAATACGAAGAAAAATTTAAAGAAATTAGTCAGGCCTACCGGATTCTTTCTGATAAAGAGAAAAAAGCTCAATACGACCAATATGGCCAAACTTTTGAAGAAACGCCTTTTGGCCAAAGCTTCAACCAACAGGATTTTCGTTCTTTCCATGACGCTTTCGGCGGCCGGGATATCTTTGAAGATTTGGGTTTTGGCCGGATTTTTGAAGAAATGTTCGGCTTTCGGACAAGAACTAAGCCAATGGCTCAATACGGTCAGGATATTGAATTAGATATAGAGATCAACCTGGAAGACGCTTTCGCCGGCTTAGAAAAAGAGATTGAGCTAAAAAAGATGGTTATCTGTCCGGAATGCCAGGGAAAGGGAGGGCAATCGCTAAAAAAATGTCCTTATTGCCAGGGGACGGGTTACGAACAAACGCGCCAGAGCGGTTTATTTGGTATATTTATCCAGCAAAGACCTTGCTCTAAATGCCGTGGACGAGGCGAGATACCGGAAAAAACTTGTCCAAGATGCCAAGGAGAAGGCCGGGTTAAGGAAAATAAAAAAATCAAGTTAAATATTCCGGCGGGCATTGATAATAGACAGGTCTTAAAACTGACCGGGCAAGGCGAAGCCGCTCCTTATGGCGGTCCGGCCGGTGATTTATTTATCAATATCCATTTGCGGCCTCACCAGTATTTTCAACGCCAAGGAGATAATTTAATCCATAATTTAGTTATCAACTTCACTCAAGCTGCTTTAGGTGATAAAATAGAAATACCAACTCTGGCCGGACCGGTTAAATTAAAAATTCCGGCCGGGACTCAACCCGGCCAACTGGTCAGATTAAAGGGCAGGGGAATGCCTCGCTTATCCGGCCGGGGCCAGGGCGATTTAATTCTTAAGATTCAATTAGCTGTTCCAAAAAAGCTTTCCCGTCAGCAAAAGAAGCTTGTTGAAGAATTAGGCAAAAGCTTGGGGTAGCTTTATTTATATGAACATCCGCGACCTTTTAACCAATTTTCATTTAGGCGCTGCTTCGGGCTGGGATTTATCTATTATCTTTGTTTTCTTGATTGCCGTTCTGGTTTACGGTTTTTTTCTTGGCCGGAACCGAATGATTATTCTGCTTTTAAGCAGCTATTTTTCTTTAGCCATTAGCCAGGTTATTCCTTGGTCAAGAATGAGCGCTTTGGGTTGGCTGGGTATCGGCCAAGAACCCTCGGCCTCTTTAAGAATTTTGGTTTTTGTCGGCCTAATCTTGCTATTTTATTTCTTTATTCCGTCTTCTGTCCTTAGTTCGGCTCTAAAAATTAAAAAAAGAGGCGAAGCCGCCTGGTGGCAGTTATTCCTTTTAAGCATTGTTCAGTTAGGTCTTTTGGCCGTTATTATTCTTTCTTTTTTGCCCAGTCAAGCCATAGCTGACTTTACTCCTTTGGTTAAAAAGATATTTATTGGCCCAGAAGCCCAATTTATTTGGCTGACTCTGCCTATTTTCTTTATTGTTTTAATGCGTCGTAAAAGAAAAATAGAGGATTAGAAATTCGAGAACCGTTCTCGAACTAAATCAAGCCATCAGGATAGCTTGATTTTTTTTTGGACAAAGGTAAAATGAAAATAAGCGCCGTTAGCTCAGCTTGGTAGAGCAGCTCCCTTTTAAGGAGACGGTCGGGGGTTCGAATCCCTCACGGCGTACCAGGAAGATACGATTCGATACAATTGTCATTATGACTCTTAAACAAATATACAATTTAGCCATTAAAATGGGCCGGGAGGCCGATTTGCGAGGAGAAGCGAAAGTCAAAAAATATTTGGCTCATCAGAAAAAAAAATATCAGAAACTCCCCTTGGAAAAAAAGAAAGAGTTTGATAAAGAACGGCTGAATAATCCTTATTCGGATACCCGAATTTTAAATGAAACAAAGAATCCTCAAAAACCAATTAAGAGAATTTTGGCCGGTATTGATATTGGCGTCAGCGAACTGCTTTTAGCCAAAGAATTAGGCAATATTGATCTTGTTTTTTCTCATCATCCTCATGGTCAAGCTTTAGCTAATTTAGACGATGTTATGCAGTTGCAGGCCGAGATTCTATCTCAATACGGCGTACCGATAAACGTAGCCGAGGGATTGCTCAATCCGAGAATCTCTGAAGTATCCCGTTCTCTTTCACCGGCTAATCATAATCGAGTGGTTGATGCGGCTAAATTGCTCAATCTAGGCTTTATTTGTGTCCATACCCCCTGCGATAATTTAGTGGCTAGTTTCTTAGACAAAAAGATTAAAAAATCAAAGCCTGAATATATTAGCGATCTCTTAAAGCTTTTAAAAGAAATTGACGAATACAAAGAAGCGATTAAAATTGGAGCTGGACCACGTCTTTTTGCCGGCGATGAAGAAAATCGTTGCGGCCGAATCGCTTTAACCGAAATCACTGGCGGTACTGAAGGGTCAGCTGCGATTTACGAAAAGATGTCCCAAGCCGGTATTGGCACGATTATCGGCATGCATCTGTCAGAAGAGCATAAAAAAGAGGCCGAAGCGGCCTATATTAATGCAGTTGTCGCCGGCCATATGTCTTCCGATTCTATCGGAGTTAATCTATTCTTAGGTCAGCTGGAAAAACAGGGAATTCGGATTATCCCTTGTGGCGGATTAATCCGAACTTAAAATATTATCTTCTAGAAAAAAGTTATTATTTTAAAAAATACGTCTCTGTTTTCAGGAACGTATTTTTAAAATTGATTTTTCATCTGAATTATTGAATTATTTTCAGTTTGATTTCCAGACCGCGAGAAAAAATGATTTAATCAAATCAACGGCCGTCTTATTCTCAATTAAAAGTCCGTCTTTCAAAGAAGACAGAATAATCACTTTGTCGTAAATTATAGTTATTCCCTTAAAAGAAGAATCTTGCTTGAGAAATTTTCTCTCTAGATATGGAAAAGGGGATTTATCTTTTTGCTTGGAAATCTCTTTGATTTGAATCCGGCCTAATCTTTTTTTAATCTTTTGATAGGCCTTTTCTCTCTGGCGAGATGGCCAAATTTTGTCATCAGCCGCCAAAAGATAAATTTCTCCAGCATTAGTCGTCAAAAAATCGTCCAAAAGGATTTCTAGACCTGTTTTGCCAGAATAAGCTCTTATTTCTCTTTTATCGCTTGTGTAATATTTATTTCTTAAAACGGCGATAATCCGAAGAAATTCTCGTTCTTTTTCTTCCAGTTCCTTTTTTTGCCTTCTCAAAATGCCTAAAAGATAATCGGGCGATTGAGCCGTAAAATATCTTTTACCTTTCTCTTTTGATTCAGTAATTAGCTCTTTGTTTTCCAAGCTTTTAATAACTTCGTAGGCGGTTGGCCGGCTGATCTGGGCTTTTTTGGCTATTATCTGGGCCGAAGTATGGCCCAATTCCAAGGCGGCCAAATAGACCCAAGTCTCTTTTTCGGTTAGGCCCAATTTTCTTAATTCTAACGGGAGCATTTCCCTTTTTGTCATATCTTTTAATATAAGTCATTAATAAACGAAAGTCAATTTTTACGTAATATCTCACCACCTTGGAAACACTTAATAGAGAAAAAGAAAGAAGAAATGTATAATGAAAGATAATGTTTGAATGAATTGCCTAGCAGAGAGGAGATAGATTGTTGTGAGGAACTCTGTATGGAAAGAATAACCGTTGATAAAGTTTTTGATCAAATTAGGTTACTTAGTTTCTAACTTTTAACGCAACAGTTTTGATTAATTAATTTATTAAATACTT
>CAYXST010000007.1:0-24843 GCA_964467815.1 uncultured Candidatus Saccharibacteria bacterium
AGATTTGCCAGGTCAGATAAAGATGATATACTGAAGCTATGAAATTTACTCATCTTCACGTTCACTCTCATTATTCCCTCTTGGACGGCTTGGCTAAAATAGACCAGCTTTTGGACGCCTGTCAGGAGTTAAAAATGTCTTCCATTGCCTTGACCGACCATGGCAATATGTACGGAGCGGTTGAGTTTTACCAGAAAGCCAAAAAAAGAGGCATTCGGCCGATCATTGGCTGTGAGGTCTATTTGTCTCCTCACGGCATGGATCAGCGCCGACCCGGCATTGATAATAAATTTAACCACTTGGTTCTCTTGGTTAAAAATAAAGAAGGTTATCGCAATTTGGTCCAATTAACCACCAAAGCTCATTTGGAGGGATTCTATTACAAACCGCGTCTGGATAAAGAATTACTTAAAAAACATTCGGCCGGTTTGATTGCTCTTTCGGCTTGTTTAAGCGGCGAAATTCCCAAGGCAGTTATTTCTGGAGATCTCGAAAAAGCCGAAAGATTATCTTTGGAATATCAAAAAATCTTCGGCCGAGGCAATTTCTACTTGGAAATACAGCATCACCCGGGCATCGAACAACAAGAACCGGTTAATCAGGCCATCATCAAAATAGCTCGCAAAAACAAAATTCCTTTAGTGGCGACCAACGACGTTCACTATATCAAACCGGAAGACGCTGAAGCCCAAGATATTCTTTTGGGTATCCAGACTGACAAAAGATTGTCCGACGAAACCCGTTTTTCTATGCGTCGCGACGACTTTTCCTTAAGACCGACTACCCAGATGGTCAAAGATTTTAAAAAGGTGCCTGAAGCCATTGCCAATACCCAAAAAATTGTTCAGCAGTGTGATTTTGAATTTGAATTAGGCAAAATCCAATTGCCTCATTTTGAAGTACCTAATGGCCAAGAACCAAATGAATATCTCAAAAAATTATGCCAAGAGGGGCTTAAAGAGCATCGGTTTGAAAATCCGCTTAAGCAAGTCTTGGAAAGATTGGATTATGAGTTTGGCATTATCAAAGAAACCGGCTTTGCTTCCTATTTTCTTATCGTCGCTGATTTTGTCAACTGGGCCAAAGAAAATGGTATTGTCGTCGGCCCGGGCAGAGGAAGTTCGGCCGGCTCTTTGGTCGCTTATCTTTTGAATATCACCGAAATTGACCCTCTTAAATACAACCTGCTTTTTGAAAGATTTTTAAATCCCGAGCGAATTTCTATGCCCGATATTGATTTGGATTTTGCTGATAACCGGCGCGAAGAAGTCATCGGTTATGTCAGGGAAAAATACGGTGAAAACCACGTTGCCCAAATTATTACTTTCGGGACAATGGCTGCCCGAGCGGCTGTCCGCGATGTCGGTCGAGTTCTCGATTACTCGTATAATTTCTGCGACCAGCTCGCTAAAATGATTCCTTTCGGCTTGACTTTGGAAAAAGCCGTTTATCAATCGCCGGAGCTGCACAGCGCTTATGAATCGGATGAAAATACCAAACGCCTGATTGACATGGCCATGAAACTGGAAGGAGTAGCCCGTCACGCCTCAACTCATGCGGCCGGCGTGGTCATTACCAAGCAAGATATTTACAGCTTAGTTCCCTGCCAGCATCCAACCCAAGACGATCAAAACATTGTCAGTCAATACGAAATGCACGCCATTGAAGATTTGGGATTGCTGAAGATGGATTTTCTAGGCTTACGCACTTTAACTGTTATCCAAAATGCCCTGAATCAAATCAAGGAGCAAACCGGCCAAGAAATAAACTTGTCCGAGCTTCCCTTGGATGACCGAAAAACCTTCCAACTGCTTCAAGAAGCTAATACGACTGGCGTCTTCCAATTAGAAAGCTCCGGTTTTAAAAGATATCTTAAACAGCTTAAGCCCAACCAATTTGAGGATATCATTGCCATGGTCGCTTTATACCGGCCGGGTCCGATGGAATTTATTCCCGAATTTATTGCCCGTAAACACGGTTACAAAAAAGTTAAATATCTTCATCCGCTACTCAAGCCAATCCTGGAAAACACTTATGGAATAATGGTTTATCAGGAACAATTAATGCGTCTGGCTCGCGATTTGGCCGGTTTTACTCCTTCGGAAGCTGATGTTCTCCGCAAAGCGGTTGGCAAAAAAATTAAGAAGCTTTTAGACGAACAAAAAGAAAAAATAATTGCCGGGATGATTAATAATGACATCGACCAAAAAACATCTGCTCAAATTTGGCATATGATTGAACCGTTTGCCCAATACGGCTTTAATAAAGCGCATTCAACTTGCTATGCCCTGATTGGCTACCAGACGGCTTATCTGAAAGCCCATTATCCGACTGAATTTATGGCCGCTTTAATGACTTCGGAACAAAACGATATTGAAAGGATCGCTTTTTTGGTTGATGAATGTCGGCAAATGGATATTCAAGTATTGCCGCCCAATATTAACCAAAGCGAACAGGATTTCACCAAAGCAACCAGCAGCACAATCCATTTCGGACTTAAGGCCGTCAAAAACGTCGGTCGCCATGTCGTTGAAAGCATCGTTGAAGAAAGGAAGGAAAACGGCCCTTTTAAATCAATTGCCGACTTTATTGAACGGACTTCCGCCAAGAGCGGACATGGCGGACAGGATTTAAACAAAAAATCACTGGAAAGTTTGATAAAATGCGGCGCCTTAGATGATTTTGGCGAAAGGAATCAACTTCTCTCTTCTTTGGAACAGATGCTTAGCTTGGCCCGGGAAACTCAGAGGGCCAAGCAAAACGGCCAGGTTAGCTTATTTGCCGGTCAGGCCGCCGAAAGTTTGCCCTCTTTGAAATTAACCCAGGCTTTGCCAGCTAATAAAAAAGATTATTTGAGCTGGGAAAAAGAACTGCTCGGTCTTTATCTTTCGGAACACCCTTTAAAGGATTATCAGGAACGATTAGCCAAAATGGCTTTCACTTGCCAGAACCTTTCTAAGGGACAAATCGGCCACCGGGTCAAAGTCGGCGGGATTATTAACAAAATCAAGAAAATTAACACTCGTTCCGGCCAATTGATGCTTTTTGTTGAAATTGAGGATATGACCGGCCGCATTGAAGCTTTGGTCTTTCCAAACACTCTTGAGCAAACAGCCGCCGCCTGGCAGGAGGAAAGAATTGTCTTGGTCAGCGGCCGCTTAAGCGACCGCGACGGAAACTTGAAAATTCTCTGCGATGGTGTTAAGGTATTGAAATAACTATATACATGAAGATTGAAATTATTCGCCATTCCATTTCTCATCTTTTGGCCGCGGCTGTCCAAGAACTTTTCCCTAAGGCCAAGTTTGCCATTGGGCCGGTTATAGAAAACGGCTTTTATTATGATTTTGACTTGCCTGTCCGCTTAACTCCTGAAGATTTGTCGCGTCTAGAAAAGAAAATGAGAGAATTGATGAAGAAAAACTTAATTTTTGACAAAAGAGAATTTTCTAAAACGGAAGCAAAAAAAATATTCAAAGATCAGCCCTATAAATTAGAACTAATTGAGGGTCTTAAAGAAAAAAAAGCAACTATTTACCAAAGCGGCCGTTTTACTGACCTTTGCCGGGGACCTCATGTTCGTTCCGTCAAAGAAATAAAACCAGACGCTTTTAAATTAACTAAAATAGCCGGCGCTTACTGGAAAGGCGATGAAAAAAATAAGATGCTCCAGCGGATTTACGGCGTCGCTTTTAAGACCAAAAAAGAATTAGACCGATATTTGGCCAAGCAGGCCGAAGCCGAAAAAAGCGACCATCGCCAGCTTAATCAAACTCTTAATCTGTATTTAATCTCCGATGAAATTGGCCCGGGACTGATTATGCTTAAGCCCAAAGGAGCGATAATCCGGGAAGAAATTGAAAAATTCTGGAAAGAAGTTCATCGTCAACGCGGCTACGAATACGTTTCCACGCCGCATATCGGGAAGTTAGACCTTTGGAAAAAATCAGGCCATTGGCAGTTCTACCGAGAAAATCTTTTTTCGCCGATAAAAATAGAGGAAACCGAATATCTTCTTAAGCCGATGAATTGCCCCTTCCATGTCCAAATTTACCAGTCGGAAATCCGTTCCTACAGAGATTTGCCTATTCGTTATTGCGAATTAGGCACGGTCTATCGTTATGAAAAAGCCGGCGTCCTTCATGGGCTTATGCGCGTCCGCGGCTTTACCCAAGACGATGCTCATATTTTCTGCCGGCCCGACCAGTTAGCCGAAGAAGTTGTTGGCGTTCTTGATCTGGCCGTTTTTATGCTCAAAGCATTCGGCTTTAAAGAATATCAATTTGAATTAGCTCTGCGCGACCCAAAAGCCAAGAAAAAGAAATATTTAGGCAGTGACCAGGTTTGGCAGCAGGCCGAAAAAGCTTTGGTCTATGCCCTGAATAAGAAAAAATTGAAATATCAACGAGCCGAAGGAGAAGCGGTTTTCTATGGGCCGAAAATTGACATTAAATTGATTGACAGTTTGGGACGCGGCTGGCAAGGACCAACTATCCAGGTTGATTTTAATTTCCCTCAGAAATTCAATCTAAGCTATATTGACAATGAAGGCAAAAAACAAACGCCGATTATGGTTCATCGAACCGTCTTAGGAGCAACCGACACTCGTTTCTTAGGCAATTTAATCGAGCATTACGGCGGCGCTTTTCCAACATGGTTAGCGCCTGTTCAAATATGGCTTATTCCGGTTGGTTCTCGTCATAAAAAATATGCCCAGCAAGTAGCCAAGCAATTTCAGGAAGCCGGTCTTCGTTTTGAACTGAAAGACGATAACGAAACCGTTTCCAAAAAAATCCGCGGCGGCGAAATCCAGAAAATCCCCTATCTCTTAGTCGTCGGCGACAAAGAAGAAAAATCCGATTCTGTCAGTGTCCGTAACAGAGAAAAAGGCGACCTTGGCCCTATGAAGAATAAAAAATTCGTCGGCCAAATTAAAGAAGAAATAGAGAAGAAAAAATGATAATTTTATGTCTATTGTCTCTTCTTCAACAGAAAAATTAGTCCGCCGATTTAAAGGATTTATTCCGACCAAATCTGATGAGCCAAGTTCAACTATTCACGTTGACTATATCGCCAGTAAAGTGGCTTCTTTTTATGAGAAAATTAGAAAAATTCTTGATTACCAAGAAGAGCATCTTTTTCGAAAAAACGCCATTGACCGCATCCTTAAAAGAAGGTTGTTCATCCAACAAAACAGCAAAAACGAAATAGCTTATCCTTTAATCTGCGAACTGATTCGAGCCGGCTATCTGCCCAATGACGCTATTCCGGAAAACAAGATTGAAAAAGTAGGACTAATCATAGACAAGTATTTGCTCCTGCTCGACGCTTCGGCCGAGATTAACGCTCTTCAAAAAGAAGAAATATTAAATTGGCTGATCAGTTTGGCTTCCTGCGAAATCGAAGAAAAACTAGCTCCTCCTTTTAAAGACGAAGCTCTATCTGATTACATGTACGAAGTAATTAAAGAAAAAATCGTTCTTAAAAATATCAACTTCAGCCAAGAAGAAAAAGAAACGCAAATCTTTATTGCCGTCCAAAAAGCTCTTTTGCGAGCCGACCAAGCTCTTTTAAGCTATCGCCTGGTCAAATGGCATTATCCGGAGTGGACCAATCCTTCTCAAGAGTTTCTCTCTCAAATGATTCCTCAACTTGAATCGTTAAAAGAAGCCGTCTTTAAAGAAATTAGCCATCCGCTTGGTCCAAAATTCTTCCAAATTACCAATCGGTATAATACGCCTTTTCTTGTTTTGGGAGACGCTCTTTTGAATAACCCCGATTTAGTTCTTCAGCCGGAAAAATTAGAAGGAGAAATTACCAAGGCTTATCAAGAACGCTATCAACATTCAAAGAATAAACTGCGCCGAGCGGCCATTTACAGCACAGCTTCTCTCTTTGTCACCAAGATACTTTTGGCCTTGGCCATCGAGGTTCCCTTTGATCTCTACGTCACCCACCAGCTAATCCCTCTTAATTTGAGCATTAATATAATCTTCCCTCCTTTTTTGATGTTTCTAATCATCATGACTA
Organism: uncultured Candidatus Saccharibacteria bacterium; assembly: GCA_964467815.1. GTDB lineage: Bacteria > Patescibacteriota > Minisyncoccia > Portnoybacterales > UBA2143 > CAYXST01. Next base: position 6,031 of record CAYXST010000007.1, read on the forward strand.
TTAAGCCGCCAGCCGAAACCAACGCCCAAAGAGTCATTCTGGAAGTAATGAAAATCGTTTATCAGAATAAAAAAGAAGAAACTTATGAAATTAAGGCTTCAACCAAGAAAGGATGGTTTCTTAGAGGAGCGATTAATTTATTCTATCTAATCAGTTTCCTGATTTCTTTCGGTCTGATCATCTGGGGCCTGACTAAGCTGAATTTCAGCTGGTTAAGCATAATCATTTTCCTGGTTTTTATTTCTCTAATCTGTTTTACCGGCTTAAAAATCCGTCAGCAATCAAAAGGATTAAGCGTCGAAAAAGAAAAAGAAACCGGTTGGCTCTTTATCATTGATCTTTTCGCTCTGCCCCTGGTTAGGGTGGGTCAATGGCTTTCGCACCAATGGGCTAAATTCAATATCTTGATTGTTGTTTTCAATTTAATCTTAGAAGTGCCCTTTCAAATATTCGTTGAATTCCTTGAAAACTGGCATCGCTTTCTCAAAGAGAAAAAAGAAGAAATACAGTAAATTAGGAGCTTTGCTCCTATAAGAGTATTTAGGAGCTTTGCTCCTAATAGGAGCAAAGCTCCTAAATAAACGCATCATTCGGTTAAAATTCTGGGCCCTTTTTTGGTTGCGGCAACCGTATTTTCAAAATGAGCTGACAAGCTGTTGTCCGCTGTCTGATAGCAAAAACCATCGGGGCCCTTTTTTATGCCCGGCTGGCCTAAAACGGCCATTGGTTCAATGGCAATGACCGCGCCTTCTTTCAAAATAGGTCCTTTATGAGGATAACCGAAATTAGGAACATCCGGATCTTCATGAAGATTACGACCGATTCCGTGACCGCATAATTCTTTGACTACCTGAAAACCTTCAGCCTGAATATGTTTTTGAATGGCAAAAGAGATATCCCCGATAGTTTGACCTGGCTTGACCCGGGCAATAGCCTTACGTAAGGCCTTTTTAGTTACCTGAATTAGTTTTTGCGCCTCTTTGGAAATCGGACCAACCGGCAGAGTGACAGCCATATCCGCATAAAAACCTTGATAAATGAGGCCCGTGTCCAAACTTAAAATATCGCCTTCTTTGATTTGGCGTTTTGAAGGAACGCCATGAACAATTTGTTCGTTAATAGAAGCGCAGAGAGTATTCGGAAAACCGCCGTAGCCCTTAAAGGCCGGTTTGGCTCCGTAGCTAAAAATAATTTCTTCGGCAAGTTTATCCAAACTCTCGGTGGTTAATCCCGGCTTAACCGCGTCTTTTAATTGCCGCATAACCTTGGCTAATAGCCGACCGGCTTGAGCCATTAATTCAACTTCTTCCGGGCTTTTGATATGTATCATGGAAATACCAAGAGGAAGGACAGGCCTTCTTGCTTAGACAAAAAGTATATCTCAACCCCTGACCATTAACTTAGAGCTTTTTTAATCTCCTGATAAACATCTTCAATTGACTGCTGGCCATTAACCCTGATGAGCCGGCCTTGTTTTCGGTAATAACCAATGGCCGGTTCAACTTCCTTATTGTAAAAATCCAAACGGGAACGAATCGCCTCCGGTTTGTCGTCAGGTCGAGTCATCAATTGACCGCCGCATTTGTCGCATTTTTTTAAATCCTTAAATTGGCCGACCCAGGGAATCAAACGGCCGCAGTCCTGGCAAATCCGCCGCTTGGTTAATCGACTAAAGGCCTCTTTGTCGGAAATATCCAATAAAATAACTTTAATCTTCGTCCATTCAACCCAGTCAAAAACCTCATCCATCAGCTTCGCTTCCATCAGAGTCCGAGGACTGCCATCAACAATCAATCCTTTTAAATCTGATTTTGCTTTTATCTCTTTAATTTTCTCCGTCCAAAGTTGAGAGATTAAAAAAGTTGGCGCCAGATTGCCCTGGTTAATCACCTTTTTCAATTTCCGGCCAAAGAAATTCTTTTCTTTCATTTTAGTCCGGATTAAATCGCCGCTATTAGCGTGTTTAAACTTAAATTCATTTCGGAGAAGCTTGGCTTGGGTTCCTTTGCCGCAACCGGACCGACCCATCAGAATAATAATTTGTGGTTGTTGATTGGACATAAATTAAAATCCTTCGTAATCGCGCATAGTCAATTGGCTGCCAATTTGACGCATTGTCTCCAAAACAACCGAAACAATAATCAAGAGAGCTGTTCCGCCAATAGCAAAACCAAAAGCAGTTATGCCGGTAGCCCCTTGAACGATTGAAGGCAAGACGGCAATAGTTCCTAAAAAGAAAGCGCCGAAAAGCAAAACTCGATTAAGAATAAAATAAAGGAAATCGGAAGTCGGTCGGCCCGGCCGGATGCCCGGGATAAAGCCGCCCATTTTCTGTAAATTATTAGCGACGTTCTTGGGATCAAAGGTGACCGCCGTGTAAAAATAGGTAAAAAGGACAACTAGAACAAAATAACAGATGCCGTAAAACCAAACATTTTGGAAAAGCTGACCGATTGATTGAGAAAAATTGGCCAACCAACCAATTCGGGAAGCGCTTAAAAAACTAGCGACCATGCCCGGGAAAAGCATAATTGACAAAGCAAAAATTATTGGGATGACTCCGGCTGGATTTACATTCAAAGGCAAGTAAGTGGAAACGCCGCCATAAATCCGATGGCCGCGCACCCGCTTAGCGTAAGAAACTGGAATATTGCGTCGGCCTTCATTAATAACAACCACTCCGGCAATAATAATCAAAGCGACAACCAAAAAAGCCAAATAAGAAGGAATTTGGGCCGGATTATAAGTAACAACTATATCTCTAATTGACTGAGGCACCTGGGAAACGATACCGGCAAAAATCAATAAAGAGACGCCGTTGCCGATTCCCTTCTCCGAAATCAACTCGCCCAACCACATTAAGAACAAAGCCCCGGCTGTAATAACTGAAATAGAAGTAACCCACTGAATGGCGGAAAGAGAGCCAATGATATTTTGATGGCTTAACAGGGTTAACATGGCATAGGATTGCAAAGCGGCTAAAGGGATAGTCAGCATCCGGGCATATTGATTAAATTTCTGTCGGCCTCGTTCACCTTCTTCTTTGTAAATAGCTTCCAATTGGGGAAAAATCATAGTTAATAACTGCATAATAATTGTTGCCGTGATAAAGGGGCCCAAGCCAAGCATAACAATGGACAAATTGCTCATCGCTCCGCCGGTAAAAATATTCAATAAGCCGAATAACTGATTATTAGTAAAAAACTGCCTTAACCTTTCGGCGTCAATGCCGGGAACCGGGATGCTCGCCGCTACCCGAAAGATGACTAAAATCATCAAAACAAAGAATATTTTTTGGCGAAGGTCTTTAATCTTTAAAATTTGAATAACCCTTTGAAACCATTTCATATTTTAATTGAAGCTGGCAAGAAATCCACTTTGTCTTTAGACAAGAGGTGGTTCACCTGTCAATTTCATCTAGGAGCTTAGCTCCTTTTTAGGAGCTAAGCTCCTATTTTCCTGAACGCTCTTTGACAGTTGGACGTCTTTAAAATTTAATTTTCCTTTTAATCGGCCTTGGCCTAAAATTTTCACCGGCGGGGTCCTCTTACCTATTTTACTGATCAGCCCCTTTTTTAACAAGCTTTTCGGCGAAACAGTCTGACTTGGTTTTTCGCCGGAGGCAGATTGCTTCTGGCCAACTTTGACAGAAAACTTTTTCTCAATGTCTTTTAAATTAAGAATAACCGGCTTAAGGCGACGAGATAATTTACGGCCTTGTCTTATCTTTAATTTGCCTCTCTGTCCCCTTTGTTTGGGCAATCTCTTAATTAAAAGAGTATCGCCGCCAGCAAAACCAGGCCGCGGTTTTCTGCCGGCCCGGGACTTTTGTCCCTTGATGCCGCGGCCGGAATAAGTCCCTTTTTTGCCGCCCCGACCGACTCGCTTCGGCTTTTTCTTTTGATGAGTTGGTTTTAGTTGATATAATTGCATGTTGCCTCGCTCAAATTAAAAACTAAAAATAAAAAAGCAAAAACTTTTTTCGTTTTTTTCTTATCGTTTTTCATTTTCAAATTTCAGCTTTTTAAAAGCCTCAATGGTTGCCCGAGCATTATTTAATTTATTGGTTGTCCGGCCAATAATTTTGGCCGAAATGCTCTCAAGGCCGGCCAATCCGCAAATTGCTCGAACCGCTCCGCCGGCGACAATTCCTCGCCCCGGTTGACCGGGTTTCAGCAAAACCTTAGCGCTGCCATATTTGGCTTCTACTTGATGAGGAATAGTCCCTTTAAGCAAGGGAACTTTAACTAAATTCTTTTTGGCTTGAGTAGTCGCTTTTTCCACGGCCAAACTGACATCCTGGCCCTTGGCCGCTCCCACCCCAACTTCTCCTTTTTGGTTTCCAATGGCCACAACCGCTCTGAATCTAAAACGGCGGCCGCCGGCCACTACCCGAACCACCCGAGCGACGTCAAGCAGTTTTTGTTCGTATTCACTTTTTTTTGGCTGCTGATAAATCATAAGAGTGTCATTTGATATAAATTGTCGATTAAAAAACTAAGCCGCCTTTTCTGGCTCCTTCGGCAACCGCCTTAATCCGACCATGGTATTTGTAGCCGCCTCGGTCAAAAACAATTTTTTTAATCTTTTTTCCCAAAGCTTTCTCGGCAATGATTTTGCCTGCTTCTTGAGCCTTGGCTAATTTGGATAATTTTTTCTTTTTAACTTCCAAATCGCTGGAGCCAACCAAGGTTTTTCCCTGTTCGTCGTCAACCAATTGGAGATAAATATGCTGATTACTGCGAAAAACAGAAAGACGAGGACATTGTCGAGTTCCTTTTAATTTGGCCCTGATTCTTTTGTGTCGCCGATAAAGTTTTACTTGCTTTGATTGCATAAAATTTATTCGGTACTACCCGTTTTTTTGCCGGCCTTTCTCCTGACGGCCTCGCCAAGGTATCTAATCCCTTTTCCTTTATAAGGCTCCGGCTTGCGTTGGTTTCTAATTTGAGCGGCCGTTTGGCCGACTAATTGCTTATCAATGCCTGAAACAGTAATAATATTTTTATCTACTTTAAATTCAATGCCTGGAAGCGCTTCTATCTCAACCGGATGAGAAAATCCGATATTCAAAATCAGCTTATTGTCTTGCAGAGAAGCCCGGTAGCCAACTCCCTGAATCTCCAGCTTTTTTTCAAAACCATCGGTGACTCCTTTGACCATGTTAAAAATTAAAGCCCTTAACGAACCCCAGAGAGCCGAACTGTCTTTTGTTTCTTTTCTGGGAGAAACTATTAATTCCTTGCGCTTATCGGCTAAATCCTTCAATTCTAATTTAATTTGAGCCGGAATTAATTGGTTTAATTCTCCTTGAGGCCCCTTAACTTTAAGCTGATTATCGCCGATATCCAACTGAACATCAAGCGGGATAACAATTGGTTGTCTGCCGATTTTTGACATAATTATTTTATCTCATCCTTAAAAAATCTGACATAGAATTTCTCCGCCCAACCCTTTTTTTCTGGCCTTTTTATCAGTCATCAAGCCATGGGAAGTAGAAATAATGGCCAAACCATAACCTTGTTTGACTGGCCTAATCTGGTTTTTTTTGAGGTAAATTCGTTGACCGGGCTTGCTTATTTTTTTCAATCCCTTAATGGCTGGTTGGCCTTTCTGATACTTTAACTTAATTTCAATATTTTTTTCGGTTTTACGGCCATGAATAGTCGCTGATTTAATCAGTTCTTCTTTTTCCAAAACCTTGGCTAAATTAAATCTTAGCTTAGAAAAAGGAATACTGACCGTCTGATGGGAGACGGCTTGCGCATTTCTTATTCTAGTAAGCATATCAGAGATCGGGTCAGTCATAGTTTAATAAACAGAGAACAATCAACGGCGAGCAATATATTCGTTCGCCATTCTTTGCCCTTTAATATTACCAACTGCTTTTTTTAACTCCAGGAATTTCCCCTTTTCTAGCTAATTCTCGAAAGCATATCCGACACAAACCAAAATTACGCAAATAGCCTCTTTTGCGTCCACAGCGAAAACAACGCCGAACTATCCGGCTGGAGAATTTTGGTTTTTTTTGAGCTCGGGCGATAACCGATGTCTTGGCCATAAGTATCTTATAGTTTCTTTAGAGGAAATCCTAATAATTTAAACAATTCGACCCCTTGTTGGCGATTGCCGGCTGAAACAACGACAGCAATTTCCAGGCCGAAAATACTTTTCGTGCTTTCAGCCGCAATTTCGGGAAAAATAATCTGTTCTTTGATGCCAATATTCAAATTACCGGCTTGGTCAATATTCTTTTCGGGCAAACCATGGAAATCGCGACTGCGCGGCAGAGCGATATTGATCAATCTATCCAAAAAATCGTACATCCGCTGCCCCCGCAAGGTAACCGCTAAACCGAGAATCATTCCTTGCCTGGTTTTAAAAGAAGCAATCGCTTTTTTAGCCGAACATGGTTTTGCCTTTTGGCCGGTAATCAAAGCTAAGTCATGAGCAATATCATTTTGCCCCTTTTCGTCTTTAGTATTAGGATTAAAACCGGTATTAACCACTACTTTAATTATTCTGGGCACGGCCAAGTCGTGGCGATAGCCAAATCGCTCTTTCATTTGAGGAATTACTTTTTTAATATATTTTTCTTTTAATCTCATTGGCTGAATTTCTAATTTTTAATATAACTATATCTCTTGATGGCATTTTTTACAAATACGATACTTCCCTTTATCTGTCAACCGATAACCAACCCGGGTCGGTTGACCGCATTTCGGACAGACCAATTTAACGTTGGACAGATCAATCGGCTTAGGCAATTCAACGATTTGTCCCTTTTCTTTTTCCCGGCGCGGTTTTCGATGTCGTCTAACAAGATTAATTCCTTCAATTAGGACTTTATTCTGTTCGGGAAAGGATTCTAAAACTTTGGCTTTCTTGCCTTTGTCCTTACCGCTAATAATTAAAACTGTATCTCCTTTTTTAATTTTCATATTACAAAACTTCCGGGGCCAAGGAAGCAATTTTATCAAATCCTTTTTCCTTTATTTCCTTAGGAATCGGACCAAAAATACGACCTCCTTTAGGATTGAACCCGTCAATGATAACTGCCGCATTTTCATCAAAGCGAATATAGGAACCGTCAATCCGGCGATAGGCCTTTTTTTGACGGACAACCACCGCTCTGACAATATCCTTTTTTTTAACTGTTTTCCTTGGTTCGGCTTCTTTAATCGAAGCAATGATAATATCCCCAATTTGAGCATAACGCCGCCGACTGCCGCCCAAAACTTTAAAACACTGGATGATTTTGGCTCCGGTATTATCAGCTACTTTTAATTTTGTGCCTGCTTGAATCATATTTTTTTATCCACTTTCCATCTCTTGTCTTTGCTCATCGGCCGTCCTTCTTTGATGACTACCTGATCGCCGGTTTTATATTCGTTCTTTTCGTCGTCAACTTTATATTTTTTATCAATTTTATATCTTTTCTGGTAACGAGGATGTTTTTTTAGCCGGGAAACCAAAACGACAATGGTTTTATCCATTTTATCGCTGATAACTCTTCCTCTAAGTAAGCGAACTTTCTTTTGCCGAGATACAGCAGAAGTTTTTTGGGAAGATTGACTGTTTTTGTTTATTGTTTTGAGCATATCCGTTTTAAGCAAGCAATCTTTTGTTGCCAAAAATTACTCACTTTTGATTTGCTTTGGATAAATCTCTTAAAATAGTTAAAATTCGGGCAATCTCTCTACGTAAATTCCTAATCTCTCTAACATTTTTTAGTTTTTTGGCCGCTAAATCAAATTTAAGCTGGCCGAGTTTATGCCGGTTTTCTTCTAAAAGCTCTTTCAGTTCCTTGGTTGTCTTCTGGCGCAATTCTTTAATTTTCATAAATTTGTATCTAAGATTAACGGGTAATAAACCTTGTCTTAATCGGCAATTTATAACTAGCTCGGCGCATCGCTTCTTTGGCCATTTCTTCAGAAACGCCATCCATCTCAAAGATAATTCGACCTGGTTTTACGGGGACAACATAATGGTCGACACTGCCTTTGCCGCCGCCCATGGGCACTTCGATGCCTTTCTTGGTTACCGGCTTATCCGGAAAAACCCTAATCCAAATTTTGCCGCCGCGCTGAACATATCGAGTCATAGCCCGCCGAGCCGCTTCAATCTGACGAGCTGTTAGCCAGCAATCTGTCAAGGCCTTTAATCCATAAGAGCCAAAGGCAAGGTAATTTCCTCGTTTAGCTTCTTGGCCGCGAGCTCGTCCTTTTTGCCATTTACGATGTTTAACTTTCTTAGGGAATAACATAGTTTCTTAGCCAAAAATCTCTCCTTTATAAACCCAAACTTTAATGCCAATGGTGCCATAAGTAGTGTAAGCCGTTGTCTGGGCATAATCAATATTAGAGCGCAGGGTTTGTAGGGGAATTTTTCCTTTTTTAAGCCATTCTTTGCGGGCAATCTCAGCGCCATTTAATCTTCCCTTGACCATTACCTTTATTCCTTGAATTTCTTTATTCTGAGCCGCCTTGCTTAAAACTTGCTTCATCACCCGACGGTAAGGAAAGCGCTTTTCTACTTGAGCGGCCATATCATCCGCAATAACCGCCGCCCGAGCGCTGGCCTGTTTGATTTCTTCAATTTCTAAACGGACTTCTGTTTTATCTAAAACCGGATTTATTTTTCGAAGGAATTTTTTAATCTCATCCTTTAATTCCTCGGCTCCGCTGCCACCTCGACCGATAATTAGCCCGGGGCGAGATGTCTGAATAATAATATTAATCAAATTAGCCGACCGTTCTATTTTAACCGAACTAAACCCGGCCTTAGCCAATTTCTTTATAATAAAAATACGCAATCTAACATCTTGCTCTAAAAATTCCCTATATTTTCCTTTTTTACCGAACCAGCGAGACTGCCAATCAGCCCCTAAGCCGATTCGTAAAGACAATGGATGAACTTTTTGTCCCATAATTATTCTAGGCCCGGCGCCTTTTCAAAAAAGGAGCCGGACAAAGTCTTTTATATGCTTTTCCGCCTAAAATATTTTTTTATATTGCCAAATGTCTGTCGACTAAACGCTCTTTTCTTGGCTTGAGAGGTAGTTGGATAAGGCCGCGGCGCCGAAACCGGCCGAGGTTTGGCAACTGGTTTTTTCTCCTCCTTAACTCTTCCAAGCTCCTCTAATAATCCCTTTTCCCCTTTTTTCTCTTCGGTTAAAGGTTCCGCTTCTTTGATTTTATCTGGTTTGCTTTCTTTTTTTTCTTCAGAAACCAAGCCCTCTTTTGTATTCAAAATTAAAACAATGTGGCTGGTCCTTTTTTTAATCGGAGCAGACCGGCCCATGGCTCTTGGCCGCCATCTTTTTAGTATCGGTCCTTCTTCAACAACGATTTTCTCAATATAAAGATTTTCCTTGACCAATTTATTATTACTTTGAGCATTAGCTCTGGCCGAGTTAAGCAATTTCAAAACAGGTCGAGCGGCTCGTTTGGTCAAAAATTTTAACTGTCTTTCGGCTTCTTCAACCGGCAACCCCCTGATTAAATCAGTGACTAATCTGACTTTGCGAGGCGATATTCTAAGATGGCGTAATTTAGCTGTAATCATGTTTAGGAGTTAGGAGCTTAGGATTTAGGAGCTTAGCTCCTTTTTAGGAGCTAAGCTCCTAAATCCGTCGCTTTCTGGCGAGCAACTATTTCCTGCTTTCTCTGCATCTTGCCGCCATGCCTGACAAATTTACGAGTATGAGAAAACTCGCCTAATTTATGGCCGACCATATCTTCGGTAATCAGAACGGAAATATGCTCTTTGCCGTTATGGATGCCGAAGGTGAAGCCGACCATTTCGGGAGTAATGGAAGAATTTCTGGCCCAGGTCTTAATTACTGTTTTATCGCCCGTCTTTAACTTAGCTATTTTATTCAATAGCTTGCTGTCAACATAGGGACCTTTTTTTAAACTTCTGCTCATATGTTTACTTCCTCTTCTTCTTGGTTCTTCTTTTTAAAATCAATCTATCGCTATTTTTTTTCTTTCGTGTTTTAACCCCGTAAGCTAATTTACCCCAAGGCGTTTTTGGGCCTTTTCTTAAACCGATCGGCTGTCTATTTTCTCCTCCGCCATGAGGATGATCGCAGGGATTCATTGCTGAACCGCGAACCGTCGGCCGGCGACCCAACCAACGACTGCGACCGGCTTTGCCCAAAACAACCGAACTATGTTCCAGATTGGTTAACTGGCCCAAACTGGCCCAGCAATTTTCTCTAACCATCCTTATTTCGCCAGAGGCTAATTTGAGATGGGCATAACCGCCTTCATGAGCCATCACCTGAGCAACGCTGCCAGCCGATCTGATTATTTGGCCGCCTTTTTCCGGCTGAAGTTCAACGTTGTAGACAGAACTGCCAACTGGAATATTTTTCAATCTTAGCCGGTTGCCTTTTTTAAGCGAAGCTTTCTCCTGACAGATGACTTCGTCGCCAACCTTTAAACCGTCAGGGGCCAAGCTGTATCTTTTTTGACCATCTTGGTAATTAAGCAAGGCGATAAAACAACTGCGATTAGGGTCATATTCCAAAGCGATTACCTTTGCCGAAACGTCTAATTTATCAAATCTTTTGAAATCAATCAGCCGGTATTTTCTTTTATGGCCGCCTCCTTTATGACGAGTAGTAATTCTCCCTTTGTCGCCACGGCCAAAACTCCTGATTAATTTTTTGGTCAATTTTTTCTCCGGCTTTTTCCTGGTCAAAAGAGAAAAATCTATTGAACTCATTCCTCTCCTGCCGGGACTAGTTGGCTTATATCTTTTCATGATTCAAAAAACATTGTTTATTGTTTCTGGCTCATCTCGGCAATAACTCTATTTCTTCTCCCGAAGCCAAGGTAACAATAACCTTCTTAAATCCTTTTTTTAGGCCGCCGCGCCAGCCCTGAACGCGTCCCAAACGCCTTTTCTTGGCCGGCGTATGGACTAAATGAACTTTAATTACCTTGACTCGATAAAGCGCCTCAACCGTTTTTTTAATTTCTGTCTTATTGGCCTGCGGCGAAACTTTGAAAATGTATTTGTTTTGATTGGCCAAAAAAGTCGCTTTTTCGGTAATTTGGGGTTCTCTAATCAGTCGATAAGCCCGAGGAACTTGCTTGACGATATTTCCCTTGGGCTTTTCCTCTCCGGTTTTTTTCTGATTGTCTAAAGATTCCTCTTTTAATTGAGATTTTTCTTTATTGCCGCCGGCAATTTTGTCTTTAACCGGTCCGGTTTTCTTTTTAAATCTGTCCAATAGAGCCATATTATCTTAGATAAGTTTTTTTAATCACCTCAACAGCTTCTTGAGAGACCAATAAATACCGATAAGACAAAATATCCAGGACATTCAAGCTGTCAGCTTTGATAATTTTAATTTTAGGAATATTCTGACTCGCTTTGATGACCTTTTGATCGGTTATCGGCAAGACAATCAGCGTCCCTTTAATAAAATTCTTCTTTAATTTTTCCTCTAAACAGTTAAGTATTTCAATCATTTGTTTTGTTTTAGCTTCGGCTAATTCTATTTTATCCAACAAGACCATTTCTTTGTCTTTTAATTTAGAAGACAAAGACATAAAAAGAGCTTGCCGTTTCATTTTCTTGTTTATTTTTTTAGTAAAAATCTTTTCCTTGGTTGGTCCAAAAGTAACGCCGCCGCCAATCCAAATCGGCGAACGAATTGAGCCGTGACGAGCCCGGCCGGTCCCTTTTTGCCGCCAAGGTTTCTTTCCGCCGCCGCTGACTTCGCTTCTGTCCTTGGTATGAGCCAAGACCTCCCGGCTATTAGACATTTGAGCGACTATTGCCTGATGGACCAAATCCTGATTAAGAGACACTTCAAAGATCTCGGCCGGCAAACTTAGCTGGCCAACTTTTTCTCCTTGCTGATTGTAAACTAATTCCAACATAGAATTTATTGTCTCTCTTGAAATTTTTTCTAAGATTGTCCTCCCTCTTTTTTGTCTTTCGGCTCTTCGGGTTTATTTTCCCCCTTTTTTTCTTGAGCTTCTTTTTCTTCTTTTTCCAGTTCGGAGACCAATTTCTCTTCTTTTTCTTTCTCAACCGTCCCAATTTTTTTGATAGCGACAATTTCTAAAAGAGTGCCTTTCTTGCCCGGAACAGCTCCCTTAACAGCCAATAAATTATTTTCCTTGTCAACTTGAGCTATTTTTAATCCCTGAACAGTTATCTTTTGATGGCCCATTCGACCAGCCATTTTTCTGCCCTTAAAAACTCTTTCCGGCCAAGACGAACCGATTGACCCGGGCGCCCGTAAGCCGTGTTTAGTTCCGTGAGTGGCCGAAAAACCGGAGAAGCCGTGTCTTTTGACAACGCCCTGGAATCCTTTTCCTTTAGAAACGCCGGTTAATTTAACTATTTCTCCTTGATGAAATATAGAAACGTCTATCCTGTCGCCTACTTTTAGATTATTGCCGGCAAACTCTCTTAAATAGCGGAACGCCTTTTCTAAATTAGCTTTCTTAAAATGTCCTTTTTGGGGCTTTTTTACTTTTTTGCTTCTGATTTCTCCGAAGCCGATTTGAAATGCTTGGTAGCCGTCTTTCTCTTTGTTTTTCGACTGGACAACGAAACAAGGGCCCGCTTCAATCAAGGTAACCGGAATAACTTTTCTTTGTTCATCAAATATCTGACTCATGCCTAATTTTTTACCAAGAATAAATTTCATAAAGCTAAAGGTTAAAATATTTTCCCGAACTCCTAAAAGATGACGGCTAATAAAATACCGGGCACTAAACCCGGTATCAAATCAACGGTTAGTTGCCTTCTGCTCAATTGGATTTAATTTGATGAAGAAATTTTAGCCATAAATTACATCTTTATCTCGATATCAACGCCGGCTGGCAGATTTAATCCCATCAAGGCATCAATGATTTTAGCGCTGGGATTGATGATATCAATCAGCCGTTTATGAACTCGCATCTCGTATTGCTCCCGTGAATCTTTGTGAACAAAAGTAGAGCGATTGACCGTATATTTATGAATTTGAGTTGGCAGAGGAATCGGCCCTCTTATCTCGGCATCATAACGTTCAATCGCTTCAACAATCTGCTTAATTGATTGGTCAATCAATTTATGGTCGTAGGCCTGAATTTTAATGCGAATTCGCTGCTTAACTTCTTCTTCTTTTTTAGGTGCCATCGTGACAAATTAAAATTAAAAATGTAAAGGGTAAAAAGAGAGTTTAACTCTTGTTAGAGCCAAACTCTCGGCTTTAATTTACTTGCTTATCTTGGTGACTACACCGGCCCCTACCGTTTTGCCGCCTTCCCGAATGGCAAAGCTCTGTTTTTGCTCCAAGGCAACCGAGGAAACCAATTTAATCTTTAGATTAACCGTATCGCCGGGCATAACCATTTCTGTTCCTTCGGGCAAAGTCACTTCGCCGGTAACATCAGTTGTCCTGATGTAAAACTGAGGCTTGTAACCGCTAAAGAAAGGAGTGTGGCGACCGCCTTCCTCTTTGCTTAAGATATAGACCTCGCCTTCAAATTCCTGGTGAGGAGTCACCGAGCCCGGATGACTTAAAACCTGGCCTCGCTGAACATCTTCTCGCTTAACGCCTCTCAATAAAATACCCGCGTTATCCCCGGCCCGTCCTTCGTCAAGCGACTTGTTAAACATTTCTATGCCGGTAACGACTGTTTTTTGGGTATCGCCCAAACCGATTATTTCCACTTCTTCGTTAAGTTTAACCACTCCTCGTTCAATGCGCCCGGTCGCGACGGTCCCTCGTCCTTCAATTGAAAAAACATCTTCAACGGGCATTAAGAAGGGCTTGTCAACATGTCGGACCGGTTCGGGAATATTTTCATCAATCGCTTTAACTAACTTCATAATCGGTCCGCACTTGGGACAATCTTCTTTTCCGCAGCCGCATTCTAGGGCTTGCAAAGCCGAACCTCGGATAATTTGGATTTTTTCTCCTTCGTATTTGTACTTGCTCAACAACTCTCTGATTTCCTGTTCAACCAAATCAACCAATTCCGCATCATCAACTTGGTCGGTCTTATTCAAAAAGACAACCAGGGCCGGCAGGCCAACTTGACGAGCCAAAAGAATATGTTCTCGCGTTTGAGGCATGGGGCCATCAGCGGCCGAAACGACTAAAATAGCTCCGTCCATTTGGGCCGCCCCGGTAATCATGTTTTTGATATAATCGGCATGACCGGGACAATCAATGTGAGCGTAATGACGTTTTTCCGTCTCGTATTCAACATGAGACACGGCAATGGTCAAACCACGAGTTTTTTCTTCCGGCGCGTTGTCAATGTCGTCAACGCCTTTATCTTGAGCCTTAAAACCGGCCGCTCTTAAACATTTCAAAATAGCGGCGGTTAAAGTGGTTTTACCATGGTCAACGTGACCGATGGTTCCGATATTAAGGTGTGGCTTGGTTCGTTCAAATTTTTCGGGCATATTAACAGCGAACAACGAGCAATGGACAATGAACCATGAAAGTCATTATTCAAAACTCTCTATTCGCTTATATATTAAATTAATTTTTCTTAAATCTAGACAAAGTTTACAAAATATCCTCCGTTTAGTCAATGCTTTAACGAATAGTAATTGGCTATCCGCTAATTAAAAGGGTAAATCTTCTATGCTAACTTCTTTATGATTACTCTTGTCCGTTTCAATCTCTTTCCCTTTTTCTTCGGCTTGCCATTGGTCAATGTCGCGATTAGCTTTCTCTATTTCGTCATTCGCCTCAATCAATTTCTCGTAATCTTCTAATTTCATAACTAAATAGGCTGGCTGATTGTCTTCTACTATAATACACTTACCACCTTCTTTTTGCAAGATTTTTTTAATTTTTTCCCACATGATTTTATTTATTAATAATTCCTTCAACCACATTTTTAGGCACTTCGGCGTAATGGCCAAATTCCATAACAAAAGTGGCTCGACCTTGGGTCATTGAACGTAGTTGAGTGGCGTAACCAAACATATTGGCCAAAGGCACTTGAGCATCAATTACCTTGACCTGGTTAAGCCCATCGCCCCTATCTTCCATCTTGTTGATTTTGCCCCGTTTAGCATTAAGGTCGCCGATGACATCGCCCATAAATTGTTCCGGAGTAACCACTTCCAGTTTCATAATCGGTTCTAATAAAACCAAGTCAGCTTGCTTAACAGCCGCTTGCAAGGCAATCGAGCCGGCAATCTTGAAAGCCGCTTCCGAAGAATCTACTTCATGAAAAGAGCCGTCGTAAAGAGTGGCCTTTAGGTCAACTAGCTGATAGCCGGCCAAAACCCCTTTATCTATCGCTTCCCTAACCCCTTTTTCCACCGCCGGAATAAATTCTTGAGGGATAACGCCTCCTTTAATCTCATTAACAAAAGCAAAACCCTGACCACGTTCTTGAGGTTCAACCTTCAGCCAAACATGACCATATTGGCCACGACCGCCTGTTTGCCTGATATATTTTCCTTCCGCCTCGGCTGTTTTTTTAACCGTTTCTTTGTAAGCTACTTGCGGTTGGCCGATGTTAGCTCCCACTTTAAACTCTCTTAACATTCGGTCAACAATAACTTCTAAGTGCAATTCGCCCATACCGGAGATGATTGTTTGGCCTGTTTCTAAATCGCCTCTAACTTGGAAAGTTGGATCTTCTTCGGCCAACTTTTTTAAGGCGAGACCCATTCTCTCTTGGTCGGCTTTGGTCTTTGGCTCAATGGCAATGGAGATAACCGGTTCCGGAAAAGTTATTTTCTCCAAAACGATTGGCTCTTGAGGAGAAGTTAAAGTATCGCCGGTGGTTGTCTCTTTCAGACCAATGGCCGCTCCGATGTCTCCGGCATAAAATTCCTTGACTTCTTCTCTTTTGTCGGCATGTATTCTTAAAAGGCGGCCGATTCTTTCCTGTTTGCCCGTGTTAGAGTTTAACACATAAGAACTGCTCGTCAAGATGCCTGAATAAATTCTTAAATAGGCCAATTGGCCGACAAAAGGATCGGTGGCGATTTTAAAAACTAAACCGGCCAAAGGGGCTTCATCTTTGTTTTCTCTGGTTAACTGCTTTGTTTCGTCTCTGGGATCAAAACCTTCAATAACCGGTAAATCAACCGGCGAAGGCAGATAATCAATCACGCCGTCTAATAAAATCTGAACTCCTTTATTCTTTAAAGCGGAGCCGCAGAAAACCGGAACTAATTGATAATTAATCGTTGCCCGGCGCAGGGCCTTTCTAATTTCTTCTTCTCCGATTTCCTTCCCCTCTAAATACTTTTCGGCAATTTGGTCGTCCTGGTCAGCGATTCTCTCCAGCAATCTATTCCGATAATCCTCGCTTTCTTTTTTCAGTTCTTCGGGAATTTCTTCTTGAGTAACTTTTTCTCCATAATCACCCTTAAACCCGCAGGCCTTCATGGTGATTAAATCAATCAACCCTTGATGCTTTTCTTCCAAGCCGATGGGTATGGTCAGGGCGACCGCTTTGGGAGTTAAACGTTGTAAGATTGACTCAAAGCTTTTTTCGAAATTAGCGCCAACTCGGTCCAATTTATTAATAAAGCAAATCCGCGGCACCTTGAATTTATCGGCCTGCCGCCAGACCGTTTCTGATTGCGGCTCAACGCCGGCCACTCCGTCAAAAACGACGACGGCTCCGTCAAGAACTCTTAAAGAACGCTGTACTTCTACCGTAAAATCAATATGGCCGGGCGTGTCAATAATATTAATGCGGTATTGGCCCGGTTCTTTGGATAAGTAATTGCGCGGCGTCCAAAAACAGGTTGTCGCCGCTGAAGTAATGGTAATGCCTCTTTCTTTTTCTTGAGCCATCCAGTCCATAACCGCTTCGCCTTCGTGAACCTCGCCAATTTTGTGGGAAATACCTGTATAAAAAAGGACCCGTTCAGTAACGGTTGTTTTACCAGCATCAATATGAGCAATGATGCCGATGTCTCTATTTTTTTCTATCGGATATTGTCTCGGCATAATTTACCAAGCAAAATGAGCAAAGGCCTTATTGGCTTCAGCCATTCGGTGAGTATCTTCTTTTTTCTTGACGGCCGCTCCGGTATTTTTAGAAGCATCCAATAATTCGGCAGCTAGTTTTTGAGCCATGGGCTTTCCTTTTTTAGACCGAGCCGCCCAGATTAGCCAACGAATAGCTAAAGTGATTTTTCTTTCGCCGCGCACTTCGCGAGGCACTTGATAGTGAGCCCCGCCAATCCGCCGCGACTTCACCTCAACCAAGGGAGAAACATTTTTAATCGCCTGGTCAAATATCTCCAAAGGGTCTTTGGTTTTGCCCGGCTGGGCCAATTGCTCAAAGGCCTGATAAATAATTCTTTGGGCAACTGATTTTTTGCCTTGTTTCATCAACTGATTAATAAATTTAGCCACCAAAGTATTATTATATTTTGGGTCAGGGCTCATTATCCTTTTAGCTTTTCTTTTCCTTCTCATAATATAATTGGCTAATTAGCAAACAAATATTGTTCATTGTTATTCTTCGGGCTTAACCGGAGCTGTTTCGGTCTCCGTTTTTTTCTCCTGGCCCGGCTTCTTGGCTCCGTAACGACTTCTCTTCTGTTTACGGCCTTCCACTCCTTCTGTGTCTAAAACGCCGCGAACGACATGATACCGAACTCCCGGCAAATCTTTCACTCGGCCCCCCCGGATGACGACGACCGAATGCTCCTGTAGATTATGGCCGATGCCGGGGATATAGGCAGTTACCTCCATGCCGTTAGTCAGCCGCACCCGAGCTATTTTGCGCAAAGCAGAATTCGGTTTCTTCGGAGTGATGGTTTTGACATACAAACAAACGCCGCGTTTAAAAGGAGAAGGACATTTCTTCGGTCTATTCTTCAGCAAATTAAAACTTCGCCAAAGAGCCGGCACTTTTGGTTTTTTCTTCGTTTTTCTTCTCGGCTTTTTAATTAATTGTTGAACAGTCGGCATAATCTAAAGTAAAAAAAATAACCCACCTTTCTCAAAATAGCAGATTATTGCGCCGGTGTCAAATAAACAAGCGCGTTTTGCCTCTTTTATTTGACAAGAGATAAAATTCCACCCAATAGAACGGTTTTTTTATAGACGATCTTAGATGTTTCTAACCTTTGGCCTGATGAACAACTATTTGATTAAAGGGAATTTCAATATCCTCGCTGTCAAAGGCGATTTTCAGTCTTTTCCTTAATTCGCCAGTGACATCCCATTGCTGAAGAGGCTTGGTCTCTCCTAAAATTTTAATGATTATGGCCGAGTCGGCAAAATCATCAACCCGCAGAAATTGAGGCGCTTTTATAATTTTGTCTTTCCATTGAGAATCTTCGGATAATTGTCGGCCGACTTGATTAACCACCTTAATCACTTTTTCTAAATTGCTCCGGTAATCAATACCCAAACTTAAATTAACCCGAGCGAACTCTTTGGATAAATTAGAGGCTTTGTTAATCTGACCGTTAGGAATATTATGGACCGTTCCGTCGAGGTCGCGCAGAACAGTCATCCGCAAGCTAATATTTTCAACGCTGCCGCAAGTATCGTTGATACAGACAACATCGCCAACCCGATACTGATTTTCTAAAATTAGAAAGAGACCGCTTAAAAAGTCGCGGACAACATATTTGGGCGCCAAAACCAAGAGCCACTCCGACAATACCGGCTCCGGCTAAAAGCGGACCGATATTAATATTCAATTCCGATAAAATCATCAGGGCAACGGTTATCCAAATAACCGTTCCCAGGGTTCCCTCAAAAACCTTAATCAGGGTATCTTCTCTTTTTCTTTCCGCTTCTTTACTTAAGAAATGATCGCTGATAATGGCTTTTCTAACAATTCTTTC
>CAYXST010000008.1:0-5844 GCA_964467815.1 uncultured Candidatus Saccharibacteria bacterium
GGCAATTCCTCTCCACGATTAAAATCGGGAGTTTCTTTGCCGTATTTTCTATGAGAATAAATATTAAAAGGTCGAGGATGGTTTAATTTATCAATTAAGCTGAAGCTAAAATAGGCGAAAAAGTATGACTTGGATATATATTATTATCGGTTTAGTCGTTTTCATTGGTTTGGTTTACTGGATTAAGTCAAAAAAGAAAGACGGCGGAGGACCAGAGATGCCGATATCTTCAGAAACACCCTCGGAGACGCCTCCTTCAACTGGTCTGGATGAATCTAGCAAATCTTCAGAAAGTCCTTCCGACGAAACGTCAGAAAGCTCTCCTTCAGAAAGTTCTTCTTCGGAAGAAGACAGGCCAATGTAGTGAATCCGGTTAATCGTTTTAAAGGCTCTACCGAGATGTGAAGATAGAATTAAAATCTATTCTAAGCAGGCGAAAGTCTGACGAGTTTAATTTAATCTGGTCAGACTTTTTTGTATTTTAATAGTAGCTGTGCTAAAATGCTAAAGGGTCGCCCTTTCGGATACGTCCTTTGAGAAGCCAAGGGCGTAGTCCTCAATAGCAACCTTTTAAAATGAAAAGAGTTTTTAGCCATCCTTTTATTTTATCTTTATTAATTATTGTCGGCCTTATTTTTTTAAACAGCCAAGGTTGGTTAAAATTTTCCCAAGACATTTTTTTTAGTTTAACCGCTTCCGTTCAAAAAATAAGTTATCAGTTTTCTTCAAAAGTAAATCAAATGACCGGCTCGCTAATTTCGCTTAATCGTCTTAATCAAGAAAAAGTTAGGTTAGCAGAGGAAAACAAAGAACTCTCAAGCCAGCTTGTCCAATTGAAAGAAGCGGCTCGAGAAAATGAGTTTCTCCGCCAGCAGTTGAGCGTGTCTTCTCCGGAATCGCCGGAATTAATTTTAGCCGGGGTTATTGGTTGCAATTCGTCTTTTCTTGAGAAAACTCTTTTGATAAACCGGGGGAGCCAAGACGGAGTTAAAGAAGGAGCGGCTGTCATTACGGCCGGCAATTTTTTAGTTGGGCAGGTTGTGGAAACAAATAATTCTTCGTCCAAGGTTCGGTTGATTCTTGACCCTAACAGCCGGGTTAACGCGCTTGTCCAAGAATCAGGAGTGACCGGCTTGGTTAAAAGCAATCAATGGCTTAATTTAACGATTGATTTTATTCCTCAAGGGGAAAACATTAAAGAAGGGCAAACGGTTGTCACTTCCGGTTTGGCCGGTTTTTTCCCGGCCGGATTGTTCATCGGCCAAATCAGCCAGATTATTTCAATTGATGTGGAGATTTTTCAGAAAGCCAAAATTAAACCGGCTGTTGATTTTGAAAATCTGGAGAAAGTTTTTGTGTTCAAGTGATAAATTTCCCAAAGAATAATCCTTAACGCTAAATTATGAAAACCTTCCTAATTATTTTAGGTTTATTATTGGCGGCTGTCTCGCAAACAACCGTGTTGCCTTTTTTGGCCATAAGTGGAATTGTTCCTAATTTAGTTTTGGTTTTAACTTTACTGCTCGTTATTTTTAGAGATTTCAAGAAGACCTGGTGGTTGGTGATATTAGGAGGTCTTTTTTTAGATTTATTTTCCGGGCTGTCTTTTGGCTTAATTGGCTTAAGCTTGCTGACGACCGCTTATTTTATCAGCCGGTTTAATCAGAGCATTTTTCCCGAAGCTAAATTCTGGATTGTTCTTTTTTTAATTGGCTTGGCCAGTTTGTTTTATGGGTTGGTTTTATTCGGCTTGGCCAAGCTGTTTGTTTTCATCAATTTAAGTCAGCAAGAAATCTATTTGTCTCTTTTGTCTTTAAATTATTTAGTTGGTTTGCTTATTTCCGCTTTTTACAACATGGCTTTCTTAATCTGCTTATATGGAATTAAAAAAATATTTTACCCGGCGTCTTTTTCAAAGTAAAAGCGCGGGGTTTATACAAAATAGGGCTCGCGAAAGCATTGAGGCCGAGGAGATTTTTTTAGATGCTGAAGCCGTCCGTTCCTTAGAGGACAAAGGGAAATTAGAGCAGCCGATTAAGCGCCGTAATTTTTTTCTTTTTTATGCCTTGATTATTGTTTGTTTGTTAGTTTTGCTTTTACGGGCCGGTTATTTAGAAATAGCCAAAGGAGATTATTATTATAATTTAGCCCAGGGGAATTGTTTGAGAATTTACTCTTTGCCTGCCCCGCGGGGGATTATTTATGACTATTTGGGACGGCCGTTGGTCTATAACGCTCCCAGCTTTGATTTGACGGTCAATCTGAATGATTTTTTGGCTAGTTCAATTGAGAATCAGGAAGAAATTTTTAAAAAAATAAGCGTTATTTTGAGCTCGGCCGAACGAGATAAAGAATCTGGCAACGAACTTTTAAAATCCTTTACTGATCTTCAGGACGGCAGCAACGTTCAAGACGACATGGCCGAGAGTATTCAGAAAGACCTGAGAAAGAAAATAGAAGAAGCGGCCGGCCAAATCAGCCATTTGGTGGCGGCTAAAAATATTGACCGGTCAGCCGCTTTGGTTTTGGAAAATTTAATTGGCGATTGGCCCGGTTGGCGGCTGGAGAAAAATCCGCAACGGCAGTACATCAAATCTTCTTATTTCGCTCATCTTTTAGGCTATACCGGCCAGCTTAGCCCGGCTGATTTAGAAAAACATCCGGATTATTCTCGTAATGAACAAATTGGCAAGGTTGGCTTGGAATTGAAATATGAATCTGTCCTGCGGGGCCAGCCCGGCCAAGAACAAGTAGAAGTAGATTCTTTAGGCAAAAGCCAAAACTTGTTAGCGACTAAGCCGGCTCAACCGGGTCAAGGATTAGTTCTTTTCGTTAACCAAGAATTGCAGGAAAAACTTTATCAAACACTTGAAAAAACGCTTAAGCAATTAACTTTTTCAGGAAAGGCGGCGGCCTTAGCTATTGACCCGCGCAATGGCGGTATTCTGGCCTTAGTCAGCTTGCCCAGTTTTGACAATAATCTTTTTGCCCAAGGGATTTCTCGGGAAAGTTTGGCCGCTCTAGAAAACGACCCGGCTGAGCCATTTTTGAATCGGGTTTTAGCCGGCCAATATCCTTCCGGTTCAACGGTTAAGCCGTTGATTGCCGCAGCCGCCCTGGAAGAAGAAATTATTAAACCTTCTCGGCAAATTGATTGTCAAGGAGGAATAAGCGTTTTTCATAAATACAATCCGGAAATTGTTTACCATTATCCCGACTGGAAAGTTCATGGATTGACAGATATTATTAAGGCCATCGCCCAATCCTGCAATGTCTATTTCTATACCATCGGCGGCGGTTATGGGCAGATAGAAGGATTAGGCGTTGACCGGATTAAGGAATACCTTCAGTATTTTGGCTTGGGCCAAGCGGCCCAGATAGACCTAATTGGCGAAAAAGAAGGCTTGGTTCCTGACCCGTCTTGGAAAAAAGAAAAAAAACCAAACGAGGAATGGTACCTTGGCGACACTTATCATCTGGCCATTGGCCAGGGAGATATTTTGGTGACGCCGCTTCAAATGACCGTCGCTCTGGCCAGCATTGCCAATGGCGGCGTTTTGTATCAACCTCAAATAGTTGATAAAATCGTTGACTTAGGAGGGAAAATCATTGAAGATATTCCAACTAAGATTATCCGCCAGGGATTTATTCAAGAAAAGAATATTGAGATAGTTCAAGAAGGAATGCGTCAAGCGGTTTTGACCGGTTCGGCGCGCTCTTTGATTGATTTGCCGGTTGAAGTGGCCGGTAAAACAGGGACGGCTCAATTTGGTTCGGCTGGGCAGACCCATGCTTGGTTTATCGGTTACGCTCCCTACGAAAACCCGGAAATCATCCTGACTATATTAATTGAAGGAGGCGGCGAGGGTTCGCAAATAGCTTTACCGATTGCCAAAGAAGTATTAGAATGGTATTTTAATCAGTAAAAGCAGTAAAAGGGCGTCCCTTAAAGGGACGCCCTCAAAGGGACGCCCTCTGAAGGATGTCCTTGGCTTACCTTATCTTACTTGACTTATGGAATATATTAGCCCCGAAGGTTTAGAAAAAATAAAAAAAGAGCTGAAAGAACGCAAAACGGTCAAACGGCAAGAAATTGCCCAGCATTTAGAAGAAGCTAAGTCGCTGGGCGATTTGTCTGAGAATATGGAATATGCCGCCGCTAAAGAAGCACAGGCCTTTAATGAAGGAAGAATTTTAGAATTGGAGAAGATTATCAAGGAGGTCTCCTTGATAAAGCCGAGCCGGAAAAATCAGCAGCGGGTTGAAATAGGTTCGGTTATTGAGGCGGAATTGGTTGACCAAAAAAAGTCGTCCGGGCTTAGAAATTTATTTAAAAAAACGCCTTCGGAAAAGCGCCAGACTTTTGTGATTGTCGGCTCTCAAGAAGCCGAACCAAGCCAGGGCAAAATTTCCAATGAGTCGCCTTTGGGACAATCCTTTTTTGGCCATCAAGTTGGTGATATAATTAAAGTGAAAACTCCTAAGAAAAAAGTGAATTATAAGATAGTCAAGATAATGTAAATTAAACCATGGAATCTATTAAACAAGCCAGATTGAAGAAATTGAAAGCTTTCCGCCGCAAAGGAATTAATCCCTATCCGGCCAAAGCTGAAAGGACCGATACCTGCCGGGAGGCAATTGATAATTTTGACCAATTGGCCGCCAAAAAGAAAGAAATTATTTTAGTCGGCCGCCTGCGGACAATTCGGGAGCACGGCGGCTCTACCTTTGCTCATCTAAAAGACGGCTCGGCTAAATTCCAGATTTATTTTAAAAAAGACGAATTAGGCGAAAAAGAATACCGTTTCTTCTTGGCTAATTTTGACGTCGGCGATTTTATCCAAGCCAAAGGAAAACTTTTTTTAACCAAAAGAGGCGAAAAAACTTTATTAGTCAAAGATTGCCTGATTTTATCCAAGAGTTTGGCTGCTTTGCCGGAAAAATGGCACGGTCTTAAAGATGTGGAAGAAAGATTCCGCAAGAGATATTTAGATTTATTGATGAATGAAAAGGTTAGAAAGAAATTTTTAGTCCGCAGTCAGATTATCAAAGCGGTGAGAGAATTTTTAGAGAAAAGAGGATTTATTGAAGTAGAGACGCCGATTTTACAATTGATTCCCGGCGGCGCTTCGGCTAAGCCGTTCCAAACCCACCATAACGCTTTGGATATGGATTTATATCTGCGTATTGCTCCGGAGCTATATTTAAAAAGATTGTTAGTTGGCGGTTTGGAAAAGGTTTATGAAATTGGCCGTTGTTTTAGAAACGAAGGATTAGACAGCCATCATAATCCTGATTTTACCATGCTGGAATGTTACGCCGCTTATTGGGATTGGCAGGATTTAATGAAATTTATGGAGGAAATGATGCATTCTCTTAATCCTAAGGTCTTTCCTGAAAAGTGGTCAAGAGTCAATTATCAGGATATTGTTAAAAAGGGCCAAGAAAAAGAGGCCTTTGCCAAAATTAAAAAACCAACTTTTGTTTTGGGCCTGCCGAATATTCCTTTAGCTAAAAATGGCCAGGTCCTGCAAGGAGTTGCTTGGGGAGTAGAATTAATTAAGGCCTTTAGCGAACAAAATGATCCCATCGAACAAAAAAAAGCGCTTAAAAAACAAGAAGATTACCGTTATGACCAGGATTTTGTTGAGGCCTTGGAATATGGGATGCCGCCGGCGGCCGGTTTCGGCATAGGAATAGATCGATTAGTCGCCTTGCTGACCGATTCGCATAGTTTAAGAGAAGTTATTCTATTTCCTTTGATGAAGCCAAAATAAAGGTTGCAATTTCCGAGACATCTCGACCAAAAGGGCGTACTTCCAAGGGACGCCCTTCAAAGGACGC
>CAYXST010000008.1:5944-19860 GCA_964467815.1 uncultured Candidatus Saccharibacteria bacterium
CCGAGACATCTCGACCAAAAGGGCGTACTTCCAAGGGACGCCCTTCAAAGGACGCCCTTCAAAATATGTTGGATATAAAATTTATTAGGGAAAATCCGGATAAAATTAAAGAAGGTTGCCGGAAAAAACAGGTCAAATGCGACATTGACCGGCTTTTAGAACTGGATGAAAAAAAGCGTCAGCTGCTTCAAGAGATAGAAGGGCTAAAAGCGGAACAAAATAAAATCAGCGAGCAGCGAACAAAAAACAATGAACAATTGGCCAGGGCAAAACAATTAAAAGAGAAAATAAAAGAGTTGGCGCCGGATTTAAGCGATGCTGAAAAGAAATTAAATGATTTGAGCAGACAAATACCTAATCTGCCTTTAGACGAGGTACCCGAAGGAAAAGATGAAAGCGCCAACAAGGTTTTACGCCAGGAAGGCAAAAAGCCAAAGCTTTCCGCTAAAGGCGGACAAAAATTCCAGCCCCAAAATTACTTAAACCTGACCGAAAAATTGGACATTATTGATATTG
Source organism: uncultured Candidatus Saccharibacteria bacterium (assembly GCA_964467815.1). Taxonomy (GTDB): domain Bacteria; phylum Patescibacteriota; class Minisyncoccia; order Portnoybacterales; family UBA2143; genus CAYXST01. The sequence continues at coordinate 6,461 of CAYXST010000008.1, forward strand.
AAAGAGCGGCTAAGGTTAGCGGTACTCGTTTTAGTTATCTAAAAGGCGGAGCTGTTTTATTGGAATTCGCTTTGGTCCAGTTAGCTTTGGAAGTTCTGAACAAGGAAGGATTTGTTCCGGTTGTCCCGCCAGTCATGCTTAAAGAAAAGCCGATGGCTGGCATGGGTTATTTAGACCAAGGAGCCGATGAAGTTTATCATTTGGAGAAAGATGATTTGTATTTAGTCGGCACTTCCGAACAATCAATGGGCGTTATGCACATGGACGAAATTCTAAAAGAAAAAGAGCTGCCTAAGCGGTATGTCGGCTTTTCAACCTGTTTCCGGAGAGAAGCCGGCGCCTATGGCAAAGACACCAAAGGCATTTTAAGAGTCCATCAGTTTGATAAAGTAGAAATGTTCAGTTTTTGCTTGCCGGCCAACTCAAAAAAAGAACATCTTTTTTTATTATCAACGCAGGAAAAGTTAGTGAAATTATTGGAAATTCCTTATCAGGTAGTTCAATTATCTACCGGCGATTTGGCCGGGCCCTCGGCGGCCACTTACGATATTGAGGCCTGGATGCCCGGGCAAAATCAGTATCGGGAAACTCACTCGACCAGCAATTGCACCGATTTTCAGGCAAGGCGGTTGAATATTCGCTATCGTCCGGACAAAAACGGTCAATTAGCATTCGTTCATACTTTGAACGGCACGGCTTTTGCCATTGGGCGAACTTTGATTGCCATTTTTGAAAATTATCAGCAGGCGGACGGAAGCATCAAAGTGCCCAAAGTTTTAAAAAAATATATGGGCAAGATTGATCAAATTGGATAAATGAGAAAGAACCGATATCGAGCAGCTAAACGAACCCATAAAAAATCATCCCTGAAAAGAATAATTTTTACAGGGCTGTTTTTTTGTTTTTTAGCCGGTTCAGTTTATTTTTTAATCTTTTGGCCCGGCTTATGGGTGGATAAAATTGGGATCAATGCTTCAGCTTTGCCAATCAAAGAAGAAATCAGTTCGGGAATTATTGAGATTGTCCAAAGAAATTTAGAGGAAAAATTTTGGCAATTTATTCCGCAAAAAAGTATTGTCTTAGCGCCGTTAAGCAAGATTGAAGAAGATATTTTGGATAAATTTCCTAAAATTAAAATAGTCCAAATTAACAGGAGAATGCCTCGGCTGTCTGCCATTAAATCTTTGGCTCAAAAAGCCGAGGCCGGCTTGGAAATATTTTTTGAAGAAAGAGAAAGCATTGGTATTTGGTGCCAGATTGAAGAAATAGCCAAGGAAGAACAACTAAACGAGGAGCAACTAATCGAAGAAACGAGAAAGACAGAGAAAGAAGAAATAATTGCCCAGCCGAAAATTAAAAAATGTTTCTATATTGACCAAGAAGGAATTGTCTTCAAAGAGTCTCCTTTAATCAGCGGCAGTCTGGTTTTAAATATTTACAGTTCTCGGGATAAAGAGGTCAATCTTCGGCAGCAAGTTCTTTCTCCCGAAACAATCGATTTCATTCTAACCGTCAGAGAAAAATTGCCTAAAATAAAAACAACTGCCGGGCTGTCCTGGCAGATGAATAATTTTAGAGTTGTTTCTTTAGGAGATTTGCGTCTGACTATGGCGGCTGGCTGGCAGATTTATTTCAATCCGACTTATTCCGCAGAATCACAATTAAGGTCCTTGGAAATGGTTTTGGAAAAACAAATCAAAGAGACGACTTCTTTAGAATATATTGACTTGAAGATAGACGGAAGAGTATATTATAAATAGAAGTTTTAGAAGCGAAGCTCCTAAACTCCTACCGACGTTGCTAAAAACATATCCCGAACCTTTTTAGTATAGTCGCCCTAAAAACAGTATTGACTAAATGGTATTTTTCTTTATAATGAGAATATGTTATTTTGGCTGAAACGAGTTCGAGAGTCCTTACCCGATCGGGAGTCAATCAATTTGACTGAGGCGCGAACTCGATAGAGGCTTGACTACCCCCCTTAACAGGGGGGAGCAAGAAAATAATCGGCGCATCTTTCAATTTATATGCGCCGTTTTCATTTGATATGATAAACAAAAATAGAATAACCAATAACTTCAACCGGCTCGTATTGGTTCAGCCAATTATAGTAGCCGGTTTTTTGATTGAAACCGGGAGCCGGCCAGCCGCGGCCGCCTTGCAAAAGAGTGGCTGAGACAGCCAGCCAACTGTTGGGCGGCAGTTCGGACGGATGGCGGTCTCCCCACCAGAGCTGATATTTGTTCCCTAAATAATATTCGGGCGAGCCGCCGCCAAAATAGCTGAGATAAATCTGGTCAATCTTATTTTCTTCCACGAATTGGGCCAGTCGCTTTAAATCTTGCCCCCAGTCCAAATTGGAGTCGGTGACATATTTATAGCCATTTTTGGTTCCTCCGATAAATTGGCTGAAATAAGCTAAGAAATGGGGATAAATAGCGAGAGTTCCCCAAATGTACCAAAAGAGCAAGATGGCCACAACTAAATACTTGAAATAGGTTTTTAGACAAAGGAGAAAGGCCGTTTTAAAGGTATGGCCAAGGCCTTGAGCGGTTAGTTTGAATTTTTCTAAAATCGGCCAGAAAGAGATATTCAGCCAGCGGTCAATTTGGCCGCTGACCAGAATATAAAGGAAAGGGAAAGTCGGCAAAATATGGCGGACGCCGATATTGAGATTGCTTTTAATGCTGGTGGCCCAATAGAGAACCAAGAAAGAAAGAAAAGCGAATTCAATTAAGTGATTTTTCAGCCATTTGAGAGTTCGATGATAAGGTTTTTGCCAAAAAGGTTTTTTAATTTGCCAGGCGGCTAAAAACAGAGCAATTAAGATGAAGATAAGAAAAGTTAGAGGAATTTTAATCAGAAAAACGATGGGAAAATAATGGTGCCAGCCCAGATTAGAAACTTCGCCTAAGAAATAGGTCGTGTTGCCGCCGAGGACCCGGCGCATAACCATTAAGAAGCCCAGGAAAAACTGTCCGTAAGGACGAAGCAAAGGTTTGTCAGCCATCCAGATGACCGGAGCGGACGCCTCTTCTACGGCGAAGTCGCGGAAATGGAATTGAGTGTCAGTCAGTTGTCTTTCGACCGGATAATTCCAGACGTGAAATTGATAAACTGGCCAAATCAAAGCTAGGCCAATTAAGCCAATCAGCAAAAGGCCAAGCATGGATTTAAGCAAAGGTTGTTTTTTTAAAATAACCCAGACAATAACCAGGAAAATAAAATAGGGGATCAATAAAGCCAAAGAGAATTTAGTCAGTAAAGCCAAACCAAAAACCAAACCGGCCCAGACCAGATTTCTTTTGCTTGGTTTTTGAAGCCATTTGATTAAATAGTAAGCGGCGATAAAAAAAGCGGCCGCTGCTCCGACGTCGGTAGTGACATAGCGGCTGTGGGCTAAAAAAGTAGGCGAGAATGAGTAAAGCAGGAGAGCTAAAAGACCGGCTCGATGCCCGTAAATTTCTTTGGCCCATTTGAAAATATAAATTCCCAAAAGGAGCATAATTAAAAGCATGGGCAAACGGGCCCAGAGAATAATCTTATCGGCGTCATTGCCGCTCCGGTAAAGAAATTGACTGCCAAAAACCCATTGGTCGTTGACGCCTTTTTGCCAGCTTTCAATTTGGTCAGGAAAATGAATCGGTTGAGCGGTCAGTTTTGAACCGAGCCAGGCAGATAAACCGGCCAAGTCCTTAAGCAGGGGCGGATGTTCCGGATTAAGGCGCATATCTTTCTGACTGATGTAAGAATAGCCGGCCGGAATATGGGCCTGTTCGTCCATGGTCGCCGAATCGTCGCGCAGGCTTAAAAAAGCTAAGACAAACATCAGCGTTAAAAGACAAACAGCTAAAAAATTAGTCGTTTTATTATTTAATTTGATAAGCGGTAAATTCATTAATTTGTTTTATTATACCATCTGGCCAAGTTTTTGATAACTGCTCAAGGATAGACGCGTCTTTTTTTAGGAGAACAATCAGAGCTGGCTGGCTAAGGTCAGTCCAGCTTTTTTGATCCTCGGCTAAATAATTTATTGGCAGATTCTTAGCTTCTGATTGAAAGATTATCGTTTGAGCCGGCATGGGCAAACCGTCTGGATAAGGCACTCGCACGCCCGGTTCGTTGACAATGATATATTTTTTAGTTTCCGCCGGCCAATCTTTCAAGCTATCGGTCAGTTTGACCAGGTCCTGGCGGAAGGCGCCTGGAACATTAGGATCTTGGGCCCACTTAAAAAAATATTTATTGAAATTGTCTAAAGCCGGATAAACAAGCAAAAAACCTATTATTAAAAAAGCGGTCAGTCGATTAATTTTGGAAACCCATCTAAAAACTAGGGCCAAACCAAGGGCGGCTAGAATATAAACAACCGGAATGACGCCAATGGTTCGCAGGGCGTGGGGGAGTCCTTCGCAAGTCAGAATGGACGGTAAAAGCATAATCAGAAACCAGCCAATTAAAAAGACGGAAGTGTCTCTGTCTTTAAATAAGTTTTTAATGACCAAAACCAAACCGATAATAAACAAAAGGCCGATTGGCCAGCTTAACATTGGCTGACCGGCCAGATTATGCCGCCAGTTTTGATCGCCAACTAAATTAAACATTCCCAGGGTTTTAACCGTACTTAAAAATATTTCCTTATAAGGATTTTCCTGGCTAAAGACAGAAACGCCGCCGGCCCGACCGAGAAAATCTTGAGGATAATTTAGAAAATGTAATCCGATAGGCAAAGCGACAATAAAAATAGTCAGCAGAAAAACGTCCACTTTCCACCAGCTCCCCTTGAAATAAGCCCAAGGCCAACTAATTTGGCGGTATTTGTTTTTTAGCCAATAATCAATTATTCTCATTAAAAGAACCAGGCCTAAAATCAAAACAGCCATTCTGAAGGCAATATAAGTATAAAAGCCCAAACCAAAAAAGAGGCCGGACCAGATATAATCTGAAAGAGTATTCCTATGGAAAGCCCGCCAGAGAAAATAAAAAGAGAAACAAAGAAGAAAAGGAACTAAAATAGCCCGAAAACTAATTCGGCTGAAATTCGTATGCCAGAAAGAAACAGCTAAGAAAAAACTGCTGGCCAGAGCAATTTTTTTGTTAAAAAGCTCTTGCGCCAACAGATATAATCCTAAAACAGTTAAAACACCGAAAACAGCGCTGACTAGACGCAGAGACCAAATGGCCGAACCGAAGAGATAAAAACTTAAACTGATCAACCAGATAAAGACTCCTTCCCGGCCGTTGTTCTCCGGATAAAAAACATTAAACTGGCCGTTTTCTAAAGTTTGCCTTGCGTCATTGCCATTAATGGCTTCGTCTGGATAAAGGCCGGGCGGAATGCTTCCAATTTGCCAAAAGCGAAAAAAAACTGCCAGACTCAAAATTAACAACAGAAAAATAATTTGATATTTTTTAGAAAAAATCATTTCTTTTTTACCAGCGAGAAATACGTGTCAGAGAAACTTAATTTGATTTTATCATAAAATAATGTATATTATCAATAAAAGAATGTGGAAAACAAAAACAGCTTTAATTTTAATAGTTTCGTTTTTCCTTTTGGGTTTAGCTGGCGCCAGTCAGGCTTATTTGCCCAAGGCCGATTTAATCAAGGGAACCGGCCCGGAGGTCTATCTTTTAGAAAACGGCACTCGGCGCTGGATTCCTGACCCGGAAACTTTTGAATATTTTCGCTATAAATGGGCTAATATCAAAGCAGTTTCTGATAATCTTTTAGCCGATTATCCCCAAGGCGATGATTTAGGAAAGTATGACGATTACCCGGAGGGAACTTTATTAAAGGGTTCCGGTCCGGAAGTTTATCTGATTGAGTCAGACCAGCGGCGCTGGTTTCCCAATCCCCGAATTTTTGAGGGCAATAATTTTGGCTGGAAATACATTTACCAGATTGACGACGACAAATTGAACAAAATTGAACAGGGCGACAATATTACTTTGTCAGAGGCCAATCGATATCCGGAGACAATTATTCTTCAAGGGCCGATTGAGGGAGAAGTCGTTGAAAGCGGCGAAGTCACTTTTAAATATTCAGGGACCAATCCTTTGGGCCAAACCGGCGATTTATCTTTTGAAACCTATTTAGTCGGCGATGAGACTGATTGGCGCCGTCAATACAACGACACCAAAACCTACGATTTATCAGAAGAAAGCAAGGCCTATACCTTCTATGTCCGGGCCAAAAACAAACAGGGCTATTCTGACCCAACTCCGGCCAAAATTAGTTTTCAGATAGGTATTTCGCCTTATTATCAAAAAGTGGAAATTAGAGATGTTCGCGCTGAAGAAGGTAATTTTAAAAACGATTATCTAATTCTTAAGAACAATGACAGCCAGTCAATCAATATCACCGGCTGGACCATTAAAACCAAAAGAGAGACAATAACCATTCCTCAAGCGGTTGAGAAATTACGTCACCCTCTTTTGGATAATTATGATTCTGACATCAAATTGGCCTATCGGGACGAGGTGATTATCTCAACCGGCTTAAGCCCTCAAGGGGTAAATTTCCGGACTAATAAATGCGCCGGTTATTTGGACCAATTATCGCAGTTCCATCCTTCCTTAGACGAAAGTTGTCCTCGGTTGGCAGAATCAACTTATAGCGGTTTTAAAAAAGCCTGCCGCGATTTTATTAAAGGCCTAAGCAGATGCGAAATACCTGATTACTCCGCTCATTATCAAGTTGCTTCAGATAGCCAGTGTACCAATTTGATAAATGAAAAGTTGAATTACAAGCAATGCTATTTAGACCATTATCAAGAAGTGGATTTTTTTGAAGACGAATGGCGGGTTTTTCTTAATAAATCCGTTGATATTTTAGATAACGACGGCGATACGATTGTTTTAAGAGACAAAAGCGGATTGGTCGTTGATGAGTATGAGTATTGATTGTGGATAATTTTTTCTATGGTAAAATTGAAAAAGATGGTAGAATAAAAGAAAACTATATTTCCCTGACAAGTTTGACGACTCCTCAATTTGTTTTTGGGAAATAAAAAGGATAAAATATGATCAAAGAAAAATTTGAGACAGCCCCAATAATAGAAGAAGAAAAAGACATTGAATTGACTAAGAACGTTGGAGCAGAAAGGATGTTGGAACCGGAAGAAGAGAAAGCCGAGATTAAAAATGAACTAAAAGAAATGCCTTCGGAGAAAAGAGAAAAGATTGGCTTTGGCTTAAACAATATGGGTTTCTTCGTTCAGGAAAGAAAGAATAATTTCTTTGCCAAGGTTTTCGAGAGCGCCGCCAAAAAATTCGATAAAAAGAGCACGATGGGGCGATGGCTCGAGTCATTTAGCGATGATTATCAAAAGGACACTCAAAAAGCCAGGGAGAAAATGGAACGAATAGAAAAAGGGGAAAAACATCGATTTGGCAACGTTGTTTCTTTAGGCGGCAACATTTTAAGATATGGCCGAGTGGTCACCGACATTGTCGGTTATACCATGGGTTCTCCCTTTAGATATGTCATGATGGCCGGTATGTTCTTTTCTCGAGGAGCTGAAGCGGCCAAAGAAGCTCGGCTTAAGAACGAAGAAGTCATTGAGAAGACCAGAGTTCATGATATTGACCAGGCGGCTGATGAAGCCTGGGCTATTTATGGACAGGCCCAATCTGAAGCCGTTGAAGCCGGCAAAAGAAAAGCTTCTAAAGAAGATTTAGAAAAGGCCTATCGGCAAAATGTGCCAGAAGATCTTTTGAAACGACTTGAGAAAGGAGCTGAACCGGGCACGGCCAGCGGTATTTTGCAGAAAATAATTAGAAAAGACGTAGAGATGTCAGTTAATGGGATTGAGAAAAAGATTAAAAAGATTGAGGCGAATAAAGAATTATCGGCCAAAGAGAGAAAACTTGAAAGGGAGAAAATACTTAGTAAATATTCAAGACATTTAAATGACCTTGATAGGATGGTTAGCCAATATGGCACGGTTGACGCTTTGGCCATGGGGGCCAGATATACCAAGGCGGCCGCTAAAGGGGTGGTTGGGGCAGTGATGGTTGAAACAGGTGGTTTGCTCTTCCGTCAACTCTGGAACCATCTGCCTGATATAATATCAACAGCTTCAGATTCCGAGGAAATACCTCAAGAAGAATTATCTTATGGAGAGACCTTTCAGGAGGAATCCTGGAAAGTAAAGATGCCGGTGCCTCAAGAGGAGATAGCGGCTGAACCGTCTGCCGAAAAGTTGGAACCGGGAGCGAGAGTTAGGCCTTTGGAAGAAACGATTGCCGAGGCCAGGGAAACCGAAACAAGAGCGGCCGAAGTTCCTCCGGAGGTGGTTGCCGAAACCTTGGAAAAGGCCGTCGAAAGAGGTTTGGCGGCCAATTTCACTTTGGAATTAGGCCAAGGCAAGGTCCCTTCCCAGTTGGAAAGAATTTTTCATATGATGGCCGTTGACCATATGGACAAAGCGACCGACGCTTCCGGTATGTTTGCCGAGGAACAAGGCGCTAAGAGTTTGAATATGGCCGCTAACCTGGTTAAATTGGCCGAAGGTCATAATGTGGCCGGTATTGACCACGAGGACTTTGCCAAAGCGGTCGCCTGGGACGCTAAGGCCAACAGTTTGGAAATTAAGGATTACGCTCAATTTAACCAAATGGCTGATAAATTAGAGAGCCACGCCGATAGGCTTTGGCAAGAAGGAGTTTTACAGAAAGGAGCGGTTGCTTACCTTAATGATATTAGAAAAGGCACCTGGGAAAAGATTATTCAAGCCGAGGGATTGGCTAAGGCCGGCGAAGTTGAGACCGGCGTTGAAGGCCACGACGAAATCACGGCCGATAAGATTACTGATTTTGACAAGAGTGAAATGGTTCAAGAAGCCGAGAAAGCCCTAAAAGAAGCACAGCAAAAAGCGGCCGAGTTGACTGAAGGAGACGAAGCGCAGCAATTAGCAGACAAGATGACAGAAGAAACAAAGACGGAAGCAATGGAAGAAAAGCTGGCAGAATTACCGACGCCGGTTAGCGAAGCCCAATTTAATAATGCCAGATTAAACCTGATGGATACTTACGGAATGACGCCGGGCGAGTCCAAGGCCATCTTTGAAGAAACAATAGGCAATTTGCTTAAGAATACCCCTGAAAATTTGGCAGATATCAAAGACAGATTTGGGCCGGACCTTGATTTAAAACACGATGGCTTGTTTAGTTACGGAGAATACAAAAAATATTGCGAGATGGCCAATAATTTTCGGGCGCTTAAACCAACCCCGGAAGAAATGGATATGACCGTCGGCGAGTTCTTGGCCAGGAAACTTGAGATGGGCGCAGAAGCGATCGAGAAAGGGCCGGTTGAAGAAATAGACAAGATGGCAGAAGAAACAAAGACGGAAGCAATGGAAGAAAAGCTGGCAGAATTACCGACGCCGGTTAGCGAAGCCCAATTTAATAATGCCAGATTAAACCTGATGGATACTTACGGAATGACGCCGGGCGAGTCCAAGGCCATCTTTGAAGAAACAATAGGCAATTTGCTTAAGAATACCCCTGAAAATTTGGCAGATATCAAAGACAGATTTGGGCCGGACCTTGATTTAAAACACGATGGCTTGTTTAGTTACGGAGAATACAAAAAATATTGCGAGATGGCCAATAATTTTCGGGCGCTTAAACCAATCCCGGAAGAGATGGATATGACCGTCGGCGAGTTCTTGGCCAGGAAACTTTAAATAAACGTTTAAGATATATTAATTAAGACCCGACCCTGATTAAAATAAGGTCGGGTCTTGATTTTGATATTGTTTGCCTCTTTTAATTTATGGTATAATTAATCTAATGGAAGAAAAATCATTAAAAGACAATTTTTCGGCTGTTAAGGATAAATACCGCGAACCGATTGGAGAAGAGTCAATTGAAGAGGAATCAGTCGGTTCCGAAAAAAAAGTTTCTTTAGAAAAAGAAACTCCTTTAGTCGAGGAAAAAACCTCGGAGTCGGCAGAGAAATTAACCGGAGAAAAAACAGAAGCGGTTGGCAAGGAAAGAACCGAGACAGAATCAATTAAAGAGAAATCCTCGGCCGAAGTTAGTCAATCGGCCGAAGGAGAGGAAACAGGCAAAGAAGTCAAACCGACTATCGCTCCGCCGTCAGCCCGAGCGCGGAAGGAAGCCAAGCGACTTAAAGATTTGGACCGCCAAGACCAAATCAAGGCCCTTTCCGATTTGGCTTTTGAAAAAGGATTGGATTTTGCCGTAGAGACGGCCAAGGCCTTAGATAGTGCTTATGTTTTAGACGAGCTTCATGATACTTTGGTAGATGAATTGTACCAGAAATTAATTGAACAGAGGAAATTAAAAAAATTGTAAAAGGGTGTCCTTTTAAGGGACGCCCTTAGAAGGACGCCCTCTGGCGAAGATCACACGAATTTCCGCCAAAAGCGGAAGGCCGTGGTCGAAAGGACGACCCTTTAAGCATGGAGGTAAACCTAAATTTAGACCTTAATCAAATACTTCTGCCAATAGTCTTTTTTCTGGTTCTGGCCATTTTTATCATCGGCAGTTCTCTTTTTATTCTTCGATTAAAAAACCGAGGCCGATTAACGCGGGCTTTAAATATGAGCCTGTTTTTAATTACCTTGCCCAGGAAAGCCAAAAAAGAAGAAGGCGAAGCGCCCAAAAGCGAAAAAGAGATTGTTTCAGTCATGGAACAGCTCTATGCCAGTTTGAGTAATATCAAAGAAACTAAAGATGTCTTTATTTATGGCCAGCCCCATTTGATTTTTGAAATAGCTACTCCTCAAGTCGGCGAGGAAATCGCTTTCTATATGGCGGTGCCTCGCGGCTATGAAGATGTTATTGAGAAACAGATTCACGGACTTTATCCGGACGCCTCTGTTGAAAAAAGCGAAGATTATAATATTTTTAATCCCCAAGGCGCGGCTAGCGGCAGCTATTTAAAATTGGCCCGCAGCCATATTTTACCTTTTAAGACCTATCAGAATTTGGAAACCGATCCGCTCAACGGAATGACTAACACTTTAAGCAAATTAGCCGAAGAAGGCGAAGGGGCGGCTGTCCAAATTATTATCCGGCCGGCTTCTTCAAGGCAATGGACCGAATTGGGTTTGAAAGTTGCCCAAGAAATGCAGCAGGGCAAAAGTTATCAGATGGCTAAAATCAAAGCCAGCCGCGGCTGGTTTCTGAAGACATTGGGTTATTTTAGCGAAGCTATCAAGGGTTCGTCTCAAAGTCAAAACAAGGAAGGAGTCAGCCAATCAGCCAAAGCGGAAAGGCCGACTCTGACGCCGCTTCAGGAGGAAATAGTTAAAGCGTTGGAGAATAAGGCCAGTAAGGTTGGCTTTGAGACTAATCTGCGCTTGCTTGTTTCCGCAGCCAATCAACAACGAGCCGAGCAAATTCTCGGTCATTTGGAATCGGCCTTTGTCCAATTCAACGCTCCTAATTTGAACCAACTGAAATCATTCCGTTTGAGAAAGGGACGCGGTTTAAAAAAGTTAATTTATCAATTTTCTTTTCGTCTTTTTAATCCTAAACAGAAAATGATTTTAAATACAGAGGAATTGACCAGTTTGTTTCATTTCCCGACAAAGACCATTGAGACGCCTAAGGTTAAATTCCTTAAGTCCGAGTCGGCCGCTCCGCCGGCTAATTTACCCAAAGAGGGAATTATTTTGGGGCGTAATCCATACCGGGGCATAGAAACTATTGTTCGTCTGCGGCCGGACGACCGGCGTCGTCATCTTTATGTCGTTGGGCAAACCGGAACGGGCAAATCCGTTTTCTTGCGCAATATGCTCGTTCAGGACATTAGAGCCGGCGCCGGGATTGGTCTTTTGGACCCGCACGGCGATTTGGTTGAAGGAGTTCTCGGTTTAATTCCTCAAGAACGGGCCGAAGATGTCATTGTTTTGGACCCGGCCAATTTGGAACGGCCCATCGGCCTGAATATGTTGGAATATGACCCCCAATATCCGGAACAAAAAACTTTTGTGGGCAACGAATTAATCAATATTTTTGACAAACTCTATGACCTGCGCCAGACCGGCGGGCCGATGTTTGAACAATACACCCGCAACGCTCTTTTGCTCTTGATGGATGACCCGACTAAAAAATTTACTTTAATGGAAGTGCCCAAAGTTTTGGCCGATAAAGAATTCCGGGAGGAATTATTGGTTAAATGTCAAAATATTATCGTTAAGGATTTTTGGCAGAAAGAAGCCGAAAAAGCCGGCGGCGAAGCGGCCTTGCAGAATATCGTTCCCTATATTACCTCTAAATTCAATATTTTTATCGCCAATGATTATATGCGGCCGATTATCGGCCAATCGGCATCAACGATTAATTTCCGTCAGATTATGGATGAGAAAAAAATTCTTTTAGCCAATTTGAGCAAAGGCCGTCTCGGCGATATTAACAGCTCTTTATTGGGCTTGATTATCACCGGCAAATTATTGATGGCCGCTTTTTCAAGAGTGGACTTGCCGGAAGCCGACCGCCAGGATTTCTACCTTTATATGGATGAGTTTCAGAATTTTACTACCGATAGTATCGCGACTATTCTTTCCGAGGCCAGAAAATATCGTTTATCCCTGATTATCGCTCATCAATTTATCGGTCAATTAGAAGATAAAATCCGAGAAGCCGTTTTTGGCAATGTTGGTTCTTTAGTCAGTTTTCGGGTCGGAGCTGAAGACGCAGAATTTTTGGTCAAGCAATTTGAACCGGTTTTTGGGGTAAGCGATTTAATCAATATTAATAATTTCAATGCCTATATTAAGTTGATGATTAATAACGAAACCTCTCAACCGTTTAATCTCTTGACTGACCCGCCGGAAAAAGAAAAGCCGGCGATTGCCCAAGCAATTAAGAAATTAACCGCTCTTAAATACGGCCGGGAGAAAAGTTTGGTTGAAAAAGAAATTGCCAGCCGCTGGCAGCCGGCTTTGACAGAACAATCTCCTTCGCCGGATATGGAGGTGAGGTAAAATGTCTACTTACCAAGTATTTATCAAAGATTTATTTTTAGATACTCTTATTGAGCTTTTCTATTTCCCGCTTTGGTGGTATAGTCGCGGTCTAAAAAAAGCGGCTCTTTTTTGCTGGCAAAAGGTTAAGGGCGGCTGGCGAGCTTTGTCTTTGTCAATTCTCCTGAAGAATTTTTTTAGACCGATGTACGGCCAACGGGGACTGACCGCTTATGCCTTAAGTTTAAATACTCATTTCTGGCAAATCATTTGGCGGTTTTTTTTAATGGCCGGCTGGTTTGTTTTTTGGTTTTTAATTTTGTTAATCTGGTTGGTTCTGCCTGTTTTTGTCATTTGGCAATTATAGGTTCTTTTCTAAAGGGTGGCCATTGAGGATACGCCCTTTGTGTATCCGAAAGGACAACCCTTTAAGCAAAGGCGGTCCTTTGAAGG